>JANYJN010000610.1 GCA_025358475.1 Candidatus Solibacter sp. | reverse complement strand
CTACGGGCCCAAGATCGACATCAAACTGGTGGACGCCATCGGCCGCAAGTGGCAGCTTTCCACCGTGCAGTTCGATTTCACCCTGCCCCGCCGGTTCGGACTGGAGTACATCGGCGAAGACGGCAAAGCCCACCAGCCGCTAATGGTGCACCGCGCGCTGTATGGCTCCATCGAGCGCTTTTTCGGTATCCTGATCGAGCACTACGCCGGCGCATTCCCGGTGTGGCTCGCTCCCATCCAGGCCATCGTGCTGCCCATCACGGATCGCCAGGCGGCCTATGCGCGCGACATCCAAAAGCAGCTCGATGACGCCGGAATCCGCGCCACCGTGGACGATCGCAATGAGAAGGTGAACCTCAAGATCCGCGAAGCCCAACTGCAGAAGATCCCGTACATGCTGGTAGTGGGCGACCGCGAACAGGAGAATGGCATGGTTGCCGTGCGCAACCGCAAGCACGCCGACCAGGGGGCGAAATCGATTGCCGCCTTCCTCGCCGAAATCCGCGCGCTGATCGATTCCAAAGCCGTAAGCGAATAGGGCGGGCCACCCTCGCCCGTCCTGACCCTGTACCCGACCATGTACGCGACCACGGAAGGCACAACCCGCTACATCCACCGCTTCCCGAGGTACCGCGACGCCGCCACGTCCCGCCAACGTGTGCCGGAAAACCTCGGCGGGGCGCACGTCGCCCTACTGCCCCGATCACTGGATTCGACGTTACCGCAAACCCGCTCGCTGACGGTCGGGGCTCTGATCGGAGCCCCGACCGTGAGGGAGGGGTTGTGCCCAATAGCACAACTAGTCGGGCACCAACCGTATCTCCGCCTGTACCAGTGATGACCGAAATTGAAATCGGCGAGGATCTGGCGCAGCTCGATGCCGCCATTGAGGCGCTGCCCGACCGGCCGGCGGTCTTCCTGCTCTGGGCCAAACAGGGCGAGCCGTACCTCTCCCGCACCGGCGTGCTGCGGCGGCGGCTGCGGCGCCTGCTCACCGAACGCGAGCGCCCCTCGCGATGGCTCAACCTGCGGCACACCGCGGCGCGCATCGAATACCGCCTGACCGGGTCGGCGTTGGAATCTTCCATCCTCTTCTACGAACAGGCGCGCCGCCATTTTCCCGGCACCTACCTGCGCCTGATGAAGCTGCGCATGCCGCCCTACGTGAAGCTGGTGCTAAGCAACGAATTCCCGCGCAGCCACATCACCACCCATCTCACACGCTCCGCGGGCCTGTATTTCGGGCCGTTCCGCTCCCGCGTTTCCGCCGAGCGTTTCGAGGCGCAGTTTCTGGACCTGTTCCAGATGCGCCGCTGCCAGGAAGACCTGACGCCCTCGCCTGCCCATCCGGGCTGCATCTATGGCGAGATGGCGATGTGCCTGCGCCCCTGCCAGCAGGTGGTGGGCGCGGCGGAGTATGCCAGCGAAATCGGGCGCGTCGCCGAATTCCTGCGCACCGATGGGCGCTCGCTGTTGGAATCCATTGCGCACTCGCGTGATCGCCTAAGCCAGGAGATGCTCTTCGAGGACGCTGCGCGTCAGCACAAGCGTTTTGAAAAAGTGCAGGATGTCCTGCGGTTGCGCGACGAACTGGCGCGCGATGTGGACCGGCTGAACGGCGTGGCTATCACACCTTCGCTGGCCCACGACGCCGTAGAGATGTGGTTCCTTCGGGACGGCGCGTGGTGCGCCCCCCAACGCTTCGGATTTGCGGTACACGAAGGCAAACCCGTTTCGCTCGACCACCAGTTGCGCGACACCATCGCCCGCGTCACACCCCGAAAACTCACCGTGCTTGAGCGCCAGGAGTATCTCGCGCTCCTGGCGCGCTGGTTCTACTCGACATGGCGCGAGGGCGAATGGCTGGGCTTCGATAGCTACGGCGAGATTCCTTATCGCAAGCTGGTCAACGCGGTTTCCCGCGTGGCGCACATGACCGCTCCCGACCCATAGGGTACAATCGCGGATGAACATGCAGCGGGATGGAAAGCAGATGATTTCGATATGGATTTTCATCGGCCTTCTATTAATCGCCTACGGGGCGCTGATTATGGGCCAAGGAATGTGGGAACTATTCGTCCCGCCGGCGAGGCCGGTAGTCCTGGCGGAGTTGCGCGCGGGCATCTGGTGGGGTTCTGTGATCCTGATCCTGGGCGCGGTCTTCGTCGGCGCGAATTCGAAGTGGTAGCCTGCTCGTCCACAATCCCCTGCGCGTGACTGCCTACAGTCGGTTGCCGCCCCCCACACTCCCTCCAAAACCACGTGCGCAACCGGCCGGCCAGCGGATTGCGCGGAATATCACGTTGGCGTGCCTCGTGCTCTGGAAAGTGCGGTCGCCCTAAGGAAAGGAGAAATTTGCATGGCAGGAAAAAATACGGCAGCATTCGGCCTCTATTCCGATCGGGTTCAGGTCGAGCAGGGAATTGCCACACTTCTCGCAGCCAGATTCAGGAATGAGGACATCTCGGTACTGTTCCCCGACAACGAGGGGACCAAAGACTTCGCACATGAAAAGAACACCAAGGCTCCGGAAGGCGCCACCGCGGGAGTGGGCGCGGGGGGGGCCATCGGCGGCACGCTGGGCCTCCTGGTTGGAATAGGAGCGCTAGCCATTCCCGGCCTTGGTCCATTTATCGCCGCGGGCCCGATCATGGCAGCGCTGGCCGGTATGGGGGTTGGAGGCGCGGTCGGCGGATTGGTTGGAGCCATGGTGGGTATGGGTATCCCGGAATATGAAGCCATCCGCTATGACGGTCGCGTCAGACAGGGCGGCATTCTGCTTTCCGTCCACTGCGACGACTCGGAGTGGGTCGTGCGGGCGAAGGATATCCTAAAGCAGACCGGAGCCGAAGACATTGCCTCCGCCGGAGAGGCAGCCTCCGATTACGGGAAAACGGACAAACCGCTTTCCCGCGATGCGGCCTCAGAGACGGTCTACGACCAGAAACCCGCACATACGCGCACACGCCCCGGCGGCGATCCGCTCTAGACTCGGGCGGTTGACCCTTTCGCTTCAGTTGCCCGCCGAGGGGGGGCGGCTGAAGCAACCGACATGGCCGTCACTCGTGACGGAAGGAAGAACTAAACGTTCGGAGGAGATTTCAATGTTTTTAGTGCTATTTGTTGTTTTGCTGGTAATGTGG
This sequence comes from Candidatus Solibacter sp., assembly GCA_025358475.1. Taxonomy (GTDB): domain Bacteria; phylum Acidobacteriota; class Terriglobia; order Bryobacterales; family Bryobacteraceae; genus Solibacter. Next base: position 216 of record JANYJN010000610.1, on the reverse strand, counting down.
CTGCTAGGATTTCTCGCGTTCCACGTCGCTGGTGGGCTGATTCACCTTCTGCTAATCATTGCGGTGATTTCGTTGGTGATGCACCTCTTCAGGGGCCGGAGCGCGGCGTAACCATCATTTTTCGCCAATCAGGTGTAGCAACACGCCGCGGCGATGCGGCGTGTTGCGGTGCTCGAACAGGTACACGCCTTGCCAGATACCGAGCGCCATCCGGCC
>JANYJN010000570.1 GCA_025358475.1 Candidatus Solibacter sp. | reverse complement strand
GCAGGCCGGGCAGAAACTCGTCCCGAATCGTGAAACCGCAGTTGTGCGAGCCGGTTCCGGTGGGGTCGCCCGATTGGATCATCTCGCCCCGCACCACGCGGTGGAACGTGATGTTGTCGTACAGCGGCTGCTTCACCATCGTCCCGGTCTTGGGGCTGCGCGTCGCCTTGGTGCCTTGTGCCAGCGCTACAAAATTCTCGACCGTTATAGGCGTGTCTTTCTCATAAAGCTTTGCGGTGATCTTCCCCATCGATGTGTTGAAGATGGCATAGAGTCCGTTCGATTGTTGTTGCGCGGAAACACACCCCGCCGCGAGAAGGAATAGTGTGAATCTTGTCACGGTCCCCATTCTATCCTCTGCCGCCGCGCTCAGTCCATGTTGTCGAGTTACGCTGGCCGCCGTGACGACGCCTCCCGCCGGGCCAGCGGCTCGTCGTCGACAATCGGGTTCGAATGCTCCTTGCGCCGCTTGCCTGACCAGCTCGCGTTCTTTGGCGGCCATCGCCCTCAATGGAATCGATATCAAAACCGCTACGCCTCGTGGTTGAACGTCGCGCATCTCAAACGATTGGTGGCCCCGTATAACTGTTCGAGGTGGACGCGCGTATCAGCGCCCAACCAGCGTGCGTTCGGAATTCGGCGGACCCGCAAGACGCGGCCCGCAAGCTGCAAGCGTACCGGGATTCCTGCAAAAAGGTACAAAATCTGGTACAGCAGGAGGAGGGTAGATGAGAGTCAACTCTTTTAAAATCTGGAGCCGGCGGAGGGATTTGAACCCCCGACCCTCTGATTACAAATCAGATGCTCTACCAACTGAGCTACGCCGGCGTGGCTTTAACGTATAACGCGGCGCTGCTTCCATTCCACTTGGTGCGCCACGTGATTTGCATTGCCCCTCTTATCTTAGCATCGGGTTTTGGGCTTGCGCTCGTGTGTGGGCGGGGTGGGCGACATTAAGCTGAGGCGATTCGCCGAAACACCCACGGCGGTGGCTGGACCGGAATAGGACGAGTCCGGCCACCAACGCGCTCCCGGTGCTGGACTGCACCCCGTCCCTCAAATATGCGGGATTCCGGTAGGTGGACCGGGGCGGCGCACGGCCTTACTTTTCGGGAAATATTGCAAGCATGAGCCCGCCCTCTCAAAAGTCACGGAAATGCGTGTAACGGAGGAGGAAAGAGATCCCCCCTCAGTTTGTGGGCTCTAAGGCAGAAGCGGCGAGACTCCATGCAGGGCCGGGGGGCCGTCCTCCGCGATGACCCTCCGACCCAGCCTCCAACGGAGGCGTATCCCACCGCGCTCTCTAAGTGAATGCACGGAGAGAGCCATTCCCAGGGCCACACGTAAACCACCTATTATCAGGTTACACAGGCCAGATGCTCCCGGCCGCACAACCGGGCACAGTCCACCATGTAGACGCCCCTGTCTACTTTGTGGACACAAGCCATGCGATGAAGTAGACTTAGGGCTCCGATGAACTCGCTTCCACAGCCCGAATTGAACGAGAGGCTCGCCGCCATTCTAGCCATCTCTCAAAGGATGAACTCGCAACGCGATCTCGGTGCGCTGCTCGATCTGATTGCCCGCGAAGCCACCAGTTTGCTGGGTTGCGACCGCGCCAGTATTTTCCTGCTGGACCGGGAACGCAACGAACTCTGGTCTAAGGTGGCGCTGGGTTCCGAGGAAATCCTGCGTTTCGACGCCAGCCGCGGCATCGCCGGCCACACGGCACTCTCAGGCGACACGATCAACGTGCGCGACGCCTACAGCGACCCGCGCTTCTACACCGCCATCGACGATCAGACGGGATACCGGACGCGCAACGTCCTGGCCGTGGCGGTGCGCAACCAGAGCGGCGCAATCATCGGCGCTTTCGAGGCGCTCAACAAGCGTAGCGGCGTATTTACCGGGCGGGACGAGGAATCTCTGACGGCGCTCGCATCGCACGCCGCCATCGCCATCGAAACCGCCCAATTGATCGGCGAGCTGCGCCGCAATCAGGATGAGTTGACGGAGCAGAACGCGCATCTCTGGCGTGAGGTGGAGAGCCGGTATGCCACCCACGGCATCATGGGCACGGGGCAGCGCATCCAGCAAATCGTGCGCCTGGTGGGGCGCATCCGGGATTCCTTGGTCAGCGTTCTCATCACCGGCGAAAGCGGTACCGGCAAGGAACTGGTCGCCAAGGCCCTACACTACAACAGCCCTCGCGCGCGAAAGCCTTTTGTCGCCCTCAACTGCGCCGCGCTGCCCGAGACTCTTCTGGAAAGCGAGCTCTTCGGCATTGAGAAGGGCGTCGCCACGGGAGTGAATTCGCGCGTTGGGCAGTTCCAGAAGGCCGACGGCGGCACCCTGTTCCTGGACGAGATTGGCGATCTCAGCCTCGCGGCGCAGGCCAAGATTCTGCGCGTGCTACAGGAGCGCGTGATGGAACGGGTCGGCGGGCGCACTGCAATCCCTGTCGATGTGCGCCTTTTGGCGGCGACAAATAAGGATCTGGAAGCCGAAATCGCCAAGGGCAGCTTCCGGGAAGATCTGTATTACCGCATCAAGGTTATCCACCTGCACATGCCGCCGCTGCGCGAGATCCGCGAGGAGATTCCGCTGCTGGCCAATCACTTCTTGAAGGAATACTGCCGTGAGACGGCGCGCGGCATCATGGAGTTCTCTCCCGAGGTGATGCGCAAACTGGTGAACGCGCCCTGGCCCGGCAACGTCCGTCAATTGCGTAATGAAGTGATGCGTTTGACGGCGTGCGCCCGCCTTAATGTGATCGGGGAAGATGACCTTTGGGAGGGAATCCCGCGCCCGGGCCGCGACCAGCCGGCCGTGCAGCCCGTCAAGTTGCAATCCCTGAAGACAGCCGTGGTGGAGATGGAACAGCGGATGATCGCCGAAGCCTTGCGGGAAACCAGGAACAACCAGCAGCAAGCCGCCCGCCTCTTAGGTCTGAGCCGCCAGGGTTTGATCAACAAAATGAAGCGCTACTCTATCACGGGGTAGCGGCCGGTTGAAGTGATTCAGAACTTGCAATGCCCGACGCACCTTTGGCCATCGCAGGTCTTGCAGCATCGCTGTTTGTGTGGCTTGGCTGAACCAGACCCGGTTGGGCGGGATTCCGCCCGTTGTGGATTCTCTCGTGCGCCAGATGGCCCAGTGGAACGATAGTGCACCCCCACCCAGACCTGCGCCAATTCACCCAAATTCACTTCTGATCGCGGCATCGGACCCCTCCTTACGCGCGTTTCCCACTAGTTACAGAAAGCAACTCTTTGGGACATCCACAGAAAGGCACGTCGAAGGCCAGACGGCGCGGCTCAGCCACAGAACCGCCGCCGGGGTGCCTTCTGGGTCCGGAGCGGTCATGGAACTTTGGCGGTCAGGGGACTAAAAATCCGGCGGGAACTAGGCGACTTTCTGGACTTTTCCGTCCCGAATGCACGAAGTGCAGACCCTCAGCCGTTTGCCGGCGCCCTTGACCAGGGCGCGCACCGACTGAAGATTGATATTCCAGCGACGCTTGGTAACGTTATGAGCGTGGCTGATGCGGTTGCCAAACTGAGGCCCGCGACCGCATATCTCGCAAACTTGTGCCATAAGACAGAAATCTCCTAAGTACTTCGAATCCGTAGTATACCAAATTCGAGTGGCGCCTTGCCGCGCTTCACCGCTCCAGCGCAATGGTCACCGCCCCGGCCACAATCAGCAAGCCGCCGATGCCCTTGGCCCAGGTCATGCGCTCGCCCAGCACCAGGGCGGCCAGGACGATCACCAGCGCCACGCTCAGCTTATCGATGGGCGCCACGCGCGAGGCCGGCCCCATCTGCAGCGCCCGGAAATAGCAGAGCCATGACAAGCCGGTGGCCAGGCCGGAGAGGACCAGGAAGCCCCAGTTCCGCGGCGTCAACCCGTTCAACCCGCCGGCGGCCGGGTTCAGCCATACCATGATCCAGGTAAACACCAGGACGACGCAAGTCCGCACGGCGGTGGCCAGCGTGGCGTCTACACCCGCCACGCCGATCTTCGCCAAAATAGCGGTCAACGCCGCAAACAGCGCCGAAGCAAGAGCCCAGCCAAGCCAGTTCATGCGTTCCAAGCTACCACGTGGAACGCAGCGCGGCGCCCTTCACGCTATCATGAAAAGAATCTTATGATCCAAGACATACTCCCTGAGGGTCTGACTTTCGATGACGTTCTTCTCGAACCGGCCCGCAGCGAAGTGGTCCCGGCCGAAGTGGACACTCGCACCAGCCTGACGCGCGAGATCGCTCTCAACATACCGCTTGTTTCCGCCGCCATGGATACGGTGACGGAATCGCATCTGGCGATTGCGCTGGCCCAGCAAGGCGGTATCGGGATTGTGCATCGCAACATGACCATTGAGCGGCAGGTTAAAGAAGTGGACCGCGTAAAACGCAGCGAGAGCGGCATGATCGTGGACCCGATTACGATTGGTCCGGACGAGCCGATTTCCGCCGCCCTGGCGCTGATGACGCGCTACCGCATCTCGGGCGTGCCGGTCACCAAGGACGGCGTCCTGGTGGGCATTCTCACCAATCGCGACCTGCGTTTCGAGAACCGCTTCGACCTGCCCATTTCCGAAGTCATGACCAAGGAAAACCTGGTCACGGTTTCGGTGGGCACCACGCTGGAGCAGGCCGAAGTCATCTTGCACAAGCATCGCGTCGAAAAACTGCTGGTGGTGGACGAGCACTTCGCGCTCAAGGGCCTGATCACGGTCAAGGACATTCAGAAGAAGTTGAACTATCCGAATTCCGCGAAGGATAGCCAGGGACGGCTGCGCGTCGGCGCCGCGATCGGCGCCACGGGCGATTTTCTGGAACGCGCGCAGGAACTGATTGCGCGCAAGGTGGACGTGCTTGCCATCGATACCGCGCACGGGCACAGCTCGCGCGTCATGAACGCGGTGAAGGCCATCAAGCACAGGTTTCCCGAAGTTCAACTAATCACCGGCAACGTGGCCACTTACGAAGGCGCCAAAGAACTGATCTCGCTCGGCGTGGACGGCGTCAAGGTGGGCATCGGACCGGGGTCCATCTGCACCACGCGCGTCGTATCGGGCGCGGGCGTGCCGCAGATCCGGGCCATCAGCGAGTGCGCGCGGGCCACGCGCGAGGGCGGAGTGCCCCTCATCGCCGATGGCGGCATCAAGTATTCGGGCGACATCACCAAGGCCATCGCGGCGGGCGCGGACTGCGTGATGATCGGCAGCCTGCTGGCCGGCACCGATGAGAGTCCCGGCGAGACCATCCTGTTCCAGGGGCGCACGTTCAAGTCGTATCGCGGGATGGGCTCCATGGGCGCCATGTCGCAGGGCAGTTCGGATCGCTACGCGCAGGAGGCGGGCGGGAAACTGGTGCCGGAAGGCATCGAGGGCCGGGTGGCGGCGAAGGGTCCGCTCTCCGATCTGGCCTATCAGTTGGTCGGCGGCTTGCGCAGCGGCATGGGATACTGCGGGGCGCACGACATCCCGGAGTTACAGCAGAAGGCGCGCTTCCTGCGGGTCTCCTCCGCGGGCCTCCGCGAAAGTCACGTGCATGACGTGATCATCACCAAGGAAGCGCCGAACTACCGCGTGGAGTAGTGGCATAAGGCTCTCATGACGCCAGCCGGTCAGGCAATCGCTCCCTGAGAACCTGTGAAATAATGCAGTTCGCAGGCGAAAGCGCCTGCGCCACCACGGGCAGTCGTTTGCATGCAAAGGTGGGGCAGGCGCTTTCGCCTGCCAATTCCGCTTCCGGGCGAATATTTCACGGCTTCTGACGGTCGCGGCTCGGATTGGCGCAGCCGCAATTCCATTCAGAGCCGAGACCGTCAGGGAGCGTTCTTCTGGTGCAAGCGTCTGTTTTCAGGCTCCGCTTTGTGCATCCGGGCGGAGCCGGACCGGAGCCCTATTTCCCTTGCGCCTTGAAATCCGCCATCACCGATTTCTCCATCGCCCGTGCGGCTTTCAGCAGCCAGTTGCGCGGGCGTTTTTGAAGATCTGCCGCCAGCGCGCGCGCTTTGATGCTGCCCAGGTGGACGTTCGCCGTCTCCCATCCCATCGCATACAACAGCCGTATCTCGTCGCGCTCCTTGGGCATGGCGGAAAGCTCGATGCGCGAGCAATCGGGAGCCAGCCGGCGCACAATCCAGCGCTTTTGAAAATGTACGAAAGGGTCGCGGCAGCGAATCGCAGCGTCCAGAATCTTCTGATAAAGAATCGGCGCCGTACCTTTTCCCTCCTGCGCCCAAAAACAGGCCGACGGAGCGAGCGCTTTCGCTTCGCGTGCGATGCTGCCGCCGTGCCACTCGGCGATTGCCACGAAGCGCTCGCGGCCCAGACTCCCGAGCCCCGCGATGCGATGTGTCACTCGCCACTTGAGACCGGGCTCCGGCATCATCCGCGCGATCGCCTTCTGCGCGCCCGCAGGAGGCTCGGCTTTCGCTTCCGGCAGTGCGCGCAGCTTTTCCCAGTACTTCTCGGGCTCATGCAGTCGCGCGGTGGCCATGATCCGCAGCGAGGCATGGTGTTCGGCCAGCGCAAAGGGTCTTCCTCCAGCTTCCAGAGCCCGACTGTAGCCCTTGAGCACGGCTGCGATGCCGGCCTTGGCCTCGCACGCCATGTTCGCCATCAGAGCGCTGGTGGAAAGACGGACCAGATCCATGGTGTAGGGGATGCGCCAGGCTTCGTCGAAATCGTTGATCCCCCAGATAAGCCGGCCCTCGATATCGCGCCAGGTTCCGAAGTTCTCAACGTGCAGATCGCCCACACCTAGGACGCTCGGCGCCTTGACCTCCTCCGGGCAGATGTCCCCCCAAACCTGCGCCCAGCGGTAGAAGGTGGCGCGCAGGAAAGGAAACGGGGCGGAGCGCATCTCCGCGTGCTTCAAGGCAAGGTCGGGATCCAGCAGGTGCAGGTGCTGGGAAAGCCAAGCCTCGTATTTTGCGTTAGCTTTGACGATGTTCATTCCAGACAGACTCCAGGCGTCAGCATCCACTTCAGCACACCCGCCGCCTTAGGTCCAAAGCGGTCGCAATCGATCCGCACGAGCGCGGCCTTTTTCATCTCCACGTGCAGGGCGGGGCTATCCAGGAGGAAGGCCACTAAGGAACTCATCAGGGGTTCGTGGCTGGAAAGCAGGATGGCGCGCTCATTCTTGCGATTGCGGATCTCTTCCCACGCGTCGTATGGCGAGGCCTCGGGCTCCAGCGCGCGCGTGCCCACCGTTTCGCCCTTATAGGCGAGAACCTCGGCGGCGAGCCTGGCGGTCTCCATGGCGCGGCGATAGGGGCTGGAGAGGATCAGGCTGGGATCGCAGTCGGCGGTGCGCGCCCGCTTCAGGACGCGGCGCAGTTTGTCGCGGCCTTCGGCCGTGAGCGGGCGCTCGGCATCCGGCTGCCCGGGTTTGGCATCCTCGGCGATGCCGTGGCGAAGCAGGTAGATCTGCATACGTGTCTCTCATTGTAGTGTGCGAGCCGCTACCGTAAAGTGAGGGAGCGCACATCGCCTCAACGAACCTTCTGTCTTCAAAGGCACATACAGCCGTACTCAATTACCCATATCTATGGCTTATGCTATTTTATTGGTATGAAGACCACTGTCGAGTTGCCCGACGCGATGCTGCGCAGCGTCAAGAGGTATGCGGCGGCGCATGGGATGACCATGCGGGAAGTGCTCGAAACAGGATTGAGGCACGTTCTGGCCTCCGAACGCGCCGCATCCAAGCCCTTTCGGCTGAAGCGCTGCGCCTTCAAGGGAAAGGGATTGGCGCAGGAAGAAAGTTGGGCGGATCTCCGCGCCCGGATTTACGAGGGCCGCGGCGCATGATCGCGGTCGATACCAATATCCTGGTGTACGCCCACCGCGCCGATTCGGCATGGCACGGAGCGGCTGACCAGTGCATCGCGGAACTGGCCGAGAGCGGCAGGCCATGGGCGATTCCGTGGCCATGCATTCACGAATTCCTGGCCGTAGTGACGCACCCCAAAATCTACCGCCCGCCAACTCCGGTGCCCACAGCCATCCAGCAAGTCGAGCGCTGGATGGAATGCCCCACTCTCGCGCTGCTCGGGGAATCCGAGGAACACTGGGCAGTCCTGAAGTCCATACTGCTGGCGGGCCATCTCGCCGGTCCGGTGGTTCACGACGCGCGCGTGGTAGCCATCTGCCGCCAGCACGGGGTGAAGACCGTCTGGTCGGCGGACCGCGATTTCTCCCGCATTGCGGGAATCAAGATCGTCAACCCGCTGTTACACCCCGCCCGATAGAATGAAAGCGTGCCCCGCTACGCCGCCATCGATATCGGCAGCAACTCCATCCGCATGGAAGCCGCGGAGTTGGTCCCGGGCCTGGCGGCGCGCGTGCTGGCGAGCGACCGCGAAGTCACCCGCCTGGGCGAGAGCGTGTTCTCTAGCGGTGCGGTCAGCGAAGAAGCGCTGAGGGCCACCTGCGCCGTGCTGGCGCGCATGGCCGGGCTCTACCGCAAGCTGGACGTGGTGGGCGTGCGCGTGGTGGCGACCAGCGCGATTCGCGACACCCGCAATCAGCGCGAGTTTCTGGCGCGTGCGGCGGAAGCGGCGGGCGCGCCGGTGGAAATCATCTCGGGCAGGGAAGAGGCGCGGCTGATTCATCTGGGCGTGGAGAGCATTTGGCCGCAGGGGGATAAGCGGGTTCTGATAATCGATATCGGCGGCGGCAGCGCGGAGATTATCGCCGCCGACCGCGGGCACCTGGTGGAAGCGTACTCGAAACCACTCGGCGCGGTCCGCTTGCGCGAGGCCTTTCTAAAGGACGATCCGCCGGGCGCGCGGCAGATCCACCAGATGCACGAATACATCCAGGCCAAGCTGGACGCGCCGCTCAGGCGGCTGGGACACACCGGATGGGATCGCGTAATCGCCACCTCGGCGACGGCCAGCGCGGTGGCGGCCGTGGTGGCGCGGGCGCCGCGCTCCAAGCGCGAAGAGATCGACCGCCTGCGCATCTCGACGGCGCAAGTGCGCAAGCTCTACCTCAACCTCTCCCGCCTGAGCCTCGCGGAGCGCCGCAAGATTACCGGGATCGGTCCGCGGCGCGCGGAAATCATCGTGCCCGGCATGAGCGTGCTGCTCCAGTTCCTCCAGGAGTTTCACTTGCCGGCGTTTTACTACTCGCGCGCCGGCGTGCGCGACGGCATCATCGCCGACCTGGCGGCGCGCAATGTGGGCGCCGAACTCTCCCGCCTCAGCCGCGATCAGCGGCGCGAAGTGGAAGACATGGGACGCCGCTACGGCGTCTCGCTGCAGCATGCGCGCAAAGTGGCGGACATTTCCAACCTGCTCTTCACCGCGCTCCAGCCGCTGCACGGGCTGCCTCCGGGTTGCGGAAAGCTGCTGGAAGCGGCGGCGCATCTGCACGATGTGGGGCACTTCGTGAGCGCGGTCAGCCATCACAAGCATTCCTGCTACGTGGTGTCGAATTCGGACATGGCGGGCTTCACGGATCGCGAGCGCATTCTGATCGCCGCGTTATGCCGGTACCACCGCAAGTCGCTCCCCAACCCGCTCCACAGCGTGTACCTGGCTTTATCGCCGGAAGAGCGGAATACCCTGATGATGATGATCCCGATCCTGCGCATGGCGGACAACCTGGACCGCAGCCGCGAACAGCGCATACAGGCAGTGGACTGCCGGCTGCGCGATGGCGGGGCGGTGGTCCTGCAAGTACGCGCCACCGGCGATATCGATCTGGAGCAGTGGGCCGCCGAGCGCGCCGGTGAAGCCTTCCAGCAGATTTACAACCGCCCGATCTCGGTGGTGAAAGCGAGGGAATGAACATGCGCGAGTTCGTGCGTCTGCAGACCGGGATCCTGCTCGCGGGCCTGGCATCCCAGGTGCATCGCACGGCGCGCACCGGCGATGCCGGGTCCATCCACGATCTGCGGGTGGCTGTTCGGCGGCTGAGCCGCTGTCTACGGGTGTTTGCGCGGTTCTACCCCAAGCGCGCGTGGAAGCCGATGCGGCGGCGCCTGGCCGGCCTGATAGATGCGTGCGGCCGCGTGCGCGATCGCGATATTGCCATCGAGTTGCTCCGGAAGGCCGGAGTTCCGGCTACCTCTCCGCTGGTCCGGCAATTGGACGAAGAGCGGCGTGCGGCGGATGAGCGACTGCGGCGGCAGTTGCACCGCTGGAAAGCCCGCGGCTTCGCACGCCGGTGGCACGTGCGGTTGGAGCTATGAAATGGCACCGGCGTACAGCATGAAATGGGACAAGCGCACCGGCGTGGCGGCGAATGCGCGGCAACAGTTGCCGCCCATGGTGAGCGCCTATTTCTCCCAGGCGCGCGAGTTCCTGGCGGAAGATGCCTCACCCCGCAGACTCCACCGGGTGCGGCTCGCCTCCAAGCGGCTGCGCTATACGCTGGAGCTTTTTCGTCCGTGCTATCCGCCAGGGTTGGAACAGCGTATCGAAGCGCTGAAGAAGTTGCA
>JANYJN010000562.1 GCA_025358475.1 Candidatus Solibacter sp. | reverse complement strand
CACTGGCCTGACCACGCCTTCCCGCGCCAGACGGGCCGCCGCCTCCAGTACGCGCGCGTCCGTCCCTTCGGGAAACGCGATCGTCTTTTTCAGCTTGCGGGCCCGCTCGATGAGCCCGGTCATAAAGAGCTTCGCCGATTCTGGAATCGCTGCCATTTGCCGGAATCCTGAGTCTAGCAGGTGGCAGTAGGGTGGGGTGATGCCGGAACCGTTCGCATCTCCACCGAGTGGGCGAACGACACGCCCACGCTTGCCCCGGACTGCGCCGGGACATATGGACAACGTATATACCTCGCGCTACAATCCAATCGTGGCCAAAGGAATCGAGTTCGATTGGGATGCAATTAACACGAAACATTTGGCCGCCCATAAGGTGACGGCGCGGGAGTTTGAATCCGTCATGCGGAATTCCCCGCTGGATTTGGCATACGGGGTGGTGGATGGCGAAGAAAGATACCGGTCGGTTGGCATGACCGGCCCCGGCAGATTATTGGTCGTCATCTGGACGTTACGCGATGGCAGGGTGCGTGCCGTGACCGCCTTTCCGGCAAGTGCCACACATAAGAAGCTCTTTCCAGGGAGAAAACTATGAAAAAGCAAAGCAAGGGCACAGTCCCGGCCTTCGCTTCCGAAGCGGAAGAAGCCGCGTGGTGGTTCGAGAACCGGAAGTCCCACGACCGGGAATTCGCCGCGGCTGTGGAGACCGGCCAGGCGCAGGTGCTTACCGGGCAGAAATTGCAGGAGCGGATCGAGGCATCCAAAGCCAAGACACCCGCACATGTGATTTCACTTCGGGTTCCGCAAGCGGACTTGGCGATGGCCAGGAGGCAGGCGGAGCAAAAGGGACTTCCTTACCAGACCTACATCAAATCCTTACTGCACGAAACGCTTGCCGAGCGCGAAAAGCGAAAGGCGGGATGAGGGTCGCGGGCCGGAACTCAAGGCGGGGAGACCCGTCGCGATCTGACGGTCCCGGCCGGTCTCATGGTCTCGGACTCCGCTGCGCAACGCGCTGCCGGTCCCCCCTTGCTGTCCGCCAACCTCAATCCCCCAGGAACTTGCCGAACGCCCGCAGCCCCTTCACGTTGTCGCAGACCGCCTTGATCCCGGCCGTCAACGGAATCGCCAGCAACAGGCCCGGCGCGTCCCACAGAAACCCCCAGATCATCAGCGAAAACGTCACCACCAGCGGATTCAGGTGCACGCGAGATCCCACGATCTTCGGATACAGCACGTTCAACGCAACCAGGTGCAACATCGCCACCGTCACCACCACCAGCAGGTACACTGGCACCTCGTTCAAGGGCAATGCGGCGAACAGCGGCGGAATCATGGCCAGCGGCAGGCCGATGTACGGCACCAGGCTCATGAACGCGCTCAGCGGACCCACCAGCATCGGAAACGGCACGCGCAACGCCCAGAACAACGTCGAGCTGATCAACGCCAGCAGCAGACCCAGCACGAAGTTGCCCACCACGAAGGCCCGCACCATGTCCGCGATTCCTTGCACGCTGCGCGCCGCGATCAGGCGGTCCTCGCCGTGGAAGAATTGCAGGAAGGCGCGGTTGACATGGTCCCGCCAGCTCAGCATGAAGTACACCAGGAACGGGATGAACGACGCCATCAGCAGCACCTGGTACAGCGAGCTCAGGCGCGAATAGACGTAATCGCCGATCGGCGTGGCGTCTTCGTGAATCCTTACTTCGGGGATGGCCCCCGTCGCCGCCGGCTGCGGTGCCGGCATGGCGCCCTTCTTACCCTTCTTGGCCGCCGACAGCGCCAGTTCCTGCTGCTTCCGGCGCTCTTCTTCCTGCCGCTGCCGCGCCGGCACCAGTACCTTGTAGGTCTGGTCTTCCATGCCGTTGATCTTCTGCTGAATCACGTCGACCAGGTCGCCGATCCGCTGCCCGTACTTCGGCAACTCGTCGTACAAGCCCGACAGTTGCGAATACGCCCCCATCCCGATCACGTAGAGCAGCGCCAGCGCGAAGGAACACACCACGAAGCTGGCCAGCGAGCGCGGAAAGCGAATGCGCATCAATAGCGCCACAAATGGTTCCAGAATGAAGGCGATGGTCAGCGCGATCAGCGAGGTGATAAAGAACAGCCGCCCCAGATACAGGATGGCAATCAACACCCCCATCGCCAGAATCGGCAAAGCAATGTGACGCGCCTCCTGGACGGCGCTAACGGTGCTGGATGAACGCTCGGTTACGACGGCCACGGCGCGATAGACGACCCTTGTCTCGACTGTATCACGCACGCGTCTATAATGATATTACTTGACCCCTGCCTTCAGTCGTATTCTCGCCCTCGATCTGGGCAAGCGCCGTATCGGGCTGGCCATTAGCGACCCCCTCGGCATCACCGCGCAGGGCCTCCCCAACCTGGTCCGCACCCGCATCCGTACCGACCTCGACGTCCTGGAACAGCTCATCGGCGACCGCGAGGTCGGCATGATTCTGCTCGGCAACCCCATCAATATGCGCGGCACCGAGGGCCGTCAATCGGTTTGGGTCCGCGAGTTCGCCGAATCGCTGGAAAAACGCACCCACCTGCCCGTCAAACTCTGGGACGAACGCCTCACTTCGGTCGAGGCCGGCCGCGTCCTCCGCTCCAGCGGCATCAGCATCCAAAAGCGCGCCGCCGCCGTGGACCGCCTCTCCGCCGTCATCCTCTTGCAGAGTTACTTGGATTCGCTATGATCTTGCTACGCCGCCTTGGCCTGCTCTTCTTTGTGGGACTCGCCGCCGGCGGTTTCGCCGTCTACCGCCTGCAACAGCCCTATCAAGGTTTCCGCGGCGAAACCTTCGTCGAATTCCCCCGCGGCACCGCCACCAGCGGGATTGCCGACGCCCTGGTCAAGGCCGGCGTGGTGCGCTCCCGCTGGGATTTCCTGCTCGCCCGCGTCGCCAGCCAAACACGCGTCCTTCAGGCCGGCGAATACCGCTTCGACCGCGCCGCCAGCCCCATGGACGTGGTGCGCCGC
>JANYJN010000462.1 GCA_025358475.1 Candidatus Solibacter sp. | reverse complement strand
ATCACCGATTCCTACCGCGAACACATCGGGCTTTGCCTGGCCTGCCGGGGTTGCGAATCGGCCTGCCCGTCGGGTGTGCCTTACGGCCGCATGGTGGAAGACGCGCGCGCCGAACTGGAAGCGCACACCCACCGTGGTTGGTTCGCGCGCCAACTGCGGCGCCTGGTGTTCGTGCACCTGCTGCAATCGCGGTCGGCCCTCTCAGTGGCCGGCACGCTGCTCTATCTCTTCGAAGTCAGCGGCCTCAAAGCGCTGACGCGCGGCATGGGACAGTTGAAGTTGCTGGGCCGCCTGGGAGATCTGCAACAGCTCACACCGTCGGCCGAGCCGCCGTTCTTCTTCAGCCAGATCGGTCGCACGTTTCCGCCGGAAGGCGACCGCCGGCATCGGGTGGCGTTTCTCGCCGGATGCATCGCCAACGTGAGCTTCGCGCGGCTCAATGAGGCCACGGTACGCGTGCTGCAACGCAACGGCTGCGAGGTGGTGGTGCCGGAGGGGCAGGGCTGCTGCGGCGCGCTGCATCTGCATTCCGGAATGCCCGAGGAGGCGCGCAAACTGGCCCGCCGCAACATTGACGCCATTCTGGACGGCGGCTTTGACGCCATCATCACCAACGCCGCGGGCTGCGGATCCACGCTCAAGGAGTATGGCGAGCTACTGGCGGACCTCCCGGACTACGCCGAAAAGGCGCGCCGGTTTTCCAGCTTAATGCGCGATATCACCGAATTTCTGAGCGGGCTCGAGTTGAACACCAAGCTCGGACGCGTGGACGCGGTGGTGACCTACCAGGATTCCTGCCACCTGGCTCACGGCCAACACATCCGTCAATCGCCGCGCCAGTTGTTGGGCGCGATTCCGGGCTTGACATTCCGCGAGATGCCCGGCGCCGATATCTGCTGCGGCAGCGCCGGCATCTACAACGTGGTGCAGACTGAGATGGCCATGGAGATTCTCAAGCACAAGATGGAATCGGTGAACGCCACCCACGCGGACATCATCGCCACCGCCAATCCCGGCTGTATGCTACAGCTTCAGGCGGGCGTCCGGATGTACGGCAGCGGCCAGCGCGTGATGCACGTGGTGGAAGTGCTCGATCAGGCGTATAAGAGCGCGAAGTAGGTCACGCCCTCCACCTAGTCGTTACCATGCACCTTTTCTACTTACACCTTGGAGAGGCTCGAATGGCACGTGGCCGCCGAATAATGGCACCAGAAGTCATGTAAGGCGGGGTTATCACGTGCGGCGCGGTTGATTACCGCCGGTCCGGTGCGTGCGAAGCAGCGGGCAGCGTTGGGTATTGTGGCGCCACAACTGACGCGCGAAGTAGTCGCGGAAGGTGCGCCGCGTCGCAAACCGGGAATTCGGGAGCAACCCGGTGAGTTACGTCGGGGCGGCGCTGGTGGGCACATGGTGCCCGGGCGATGACGATCACGTATGCGGCCCGGCGGAATGGGAGCGGAGGAAGCGCTGGTGCGCGATGCCATGCGGGAGATGGAAACGATAGGGCCACGGATGAACGCCGGTAAAAACGAGCGCTCGCTCTTGTTTTTATCCGCGTGTAGCTGCGGTTGATCGGCGGCCAGGCTCAAACCCAACGGCAGGAGAGGCTAAGATTCATCCAACAGGCTCAGCCTATGGCCGCTATAATCGTTGCTTCCATGTCACCGACTATTGCGCGACCTGAGCACTCGCACTATCGCTGGACCGTGTGTGCACTCCTCTTTTTTGCGACCACGATCAACTACGTGGACCGGCAAGTCTTGAGTCTTCTGGCCAAGACGCTGGAGGTCAAAATCGGCTGGACCGCCGACGAGTACGGCAATATCACGTCGGCGTTCGCCATCGCATACGCCATCGGGCTATTGGGAACCGGCCGGCTGCTGGACAAGTTCGGCACGCGGGTGGCGTTTGCGATTGCGGTGGCGGTTTGGAGCGCGGCCGCGATGATGCACTCCGCGGCGACCTCGGCATTGACGTTCGGGATTGCGCGCGTGTTTTTGGGTTTCGGCGAGGCGGCGAACTTCCCGGCCTGCATCAAGACGGTGGCCGAGTGGTTCCCCAAGCGGCAGCGCGCCACCGCCACGGGAATTTTCAATTCGGGCGCCAACATCGGGGCGGTGGCCACGATTCTGCTGGTGCCGTGGATGGCGGAGAAATGGGGCTGGCAATCCACCTTCCTGGCAACTGGCGCGATCGGCTTCATCTGGGTCGGCCTATGGCTGTGGATCTACAAGCAGCCTGAGGTGCATCCCAGGGTGTCGGTGGAGGAACTGGCGCTGATTCGCAGCGACCCTCCCGACAAGATGGAATCCGTGCCCTGGCGGCAGGTCATTGGGAAGAAAGAGACCTGGGCATTCGCCATGGGCAAGTTCTTCACCGACCCCATCTGGTGGTTCTTCCTTTTCTGGCTGCCCAAGTACCTCCAGGATACGTATCACCTTTCGTTGATGGACATCCGCGTCCCCACGTTGATTGTATATAACGCGTCGACCCTCGGCAGCGTGTATGGCGGGTGGCTGTCGGGAAGCCTGATCAATCGCGGTTGGACTGTCAATTCGGCGCGCAAGACGGCGATGCTGATTTGTGCCATATGCGTGCTCCCGGTGCTGTACGCGCCCTATGCGCATAACAAGTGGGTGGTGGTGGGTATTTTCAGCCTCGCCATGGCGGCGCACCAGGGCTGGTCGGCCAATCTGTTCACCACGACCTCGGATATGTTTCCCCGCGTTGCGGTGGGCAGCGTAGTGGGCATCGGCGCCGCTGCCGGCGCCGCCGGCAACGCGCTGATGCTTAAGTTGGCGGGGCTGGTGGTGACCTGGACCGGCAGCTACTCCATCCTGTTTATGATCTCCGGTTCGGCATACCTGGTGGCGCTGGGGACTATACACCTGCTCTCGCCGCGGTTGGAACAGGCGAAGCTGGATTGACGGCGCGACTCCGCGTTGGCGCACTTCTGGGCGCCCCGTCCCGGGGCTGGCAAACGCCGCCCCCCGCCTACCCACGGCTGTGCGCCGTAAGCTACTATCTTTCGCCCTTTCGGGCGCTGCGCGGGGCAGTTGGGCCCATGGCGGAGCAGGAGGCGGCTTCTCATCGAACGTCCCCGCGCCGGAAGCCGGCGATGGCGTCGGCGATGCGGCGGCTCGCCTGGCCGTCGCCGTAGGGGTTATGCACTCGCGACATGCGCCGGCGCTCCTCTGCGCTATTCAGCAGCAGGCAAGCTTGGCTCACGATGCTCTCCTCGTCCGTGCCCACCAGTTTGACGGTGCCCGCGTCCACCGCTTCGGGCCGTTCCGTCTTCTGGCGCATCACCAGGATGGGCTTGCCGAGCGAGGGGCCCTCTTCCTGGATGCCGCCCGAGTCGGTGAGAATCAGCCATGCGCGCCGCATCAGATCGACGAACGGTACATAGTCCAGCGGGTCCAGCAGCAGGATATTGGGTTGGCCCCCCAGCAGGCGGTGCACCGGTTCCAGTACGTTGGGATTGCGGTGCACGGGGTAGGCGATCTGTACGTCGCCCCGCCGGGCCAGGCGGATGAGCGCGGCGCAGATGTGTTCGAAGCCCTCGCCGAAGCTTTCGCGGCGGTGCGCGGTGACCACAATCAGCTTCTTCGTGGCATCGAGTTGCGTCCAGGGCGGCGCGGCCAGCGAACCGCCATCCAACGCGTCGCGCACGTAGAGCACCGCGTCGATGCCGGAATTGCCGGTGACGAAGATGCGTTCGCCGGCAACTCCCTCGGCAGCCAGGCGCCCGGCCGCCAGGGGAGTAGGGGCGAAATGCAGGGTGGCGAGGCGCGTGGTCACCACGCGGTTCATCTCCTCCGGAAATGGCTGCCCGAGATCGCCGGTGCGCAAGCCGGCCTCGACGTGTCCCACGGGGATGTGCTGGTAGAACGCCGCCAACGCTCCCGATAGCGTGGTTGTGGTATCGCCTTGCACCAAAACCATGCCGGGCCGCTCGGCTGCCAGAATGGGTTCCAGTTGCGAGAGAATGCGCGCGGTGGATTGCGCCAGCGTCTGGCCCGGTTGCATCACGTCCAGATCGTAATCCGGCGCCACCTGAAACGCCGCCAGCACCTGGTCCAGCATGCCGCGATGCTGCGCCGTCACGCAGGCCTTGACCGAAAACTCGCCGGCACGCTGCCGCATGTGCAGCAGCACCGGACAGAGTTTGATGGCTTCCGGACGCGTGCCGAAAACGAAGAGTACGTTGGTATGGGGCACCACACCAAATGGTAATCGATCGGCAATCGGCCGGACCGGTGCGTCAACAGGCATAATAGAATTTATGTCATCCGTCTCCAAGAAAGCGATGGTCACCGGATCCGGTGGGCTGATCGGCTCCGAGTGCACGCGCCTGCTGGCCCGCGAAGGCTGGAACGTGGTTGGCGTCGATAACGATATGCGGCAGCAGTTCTTCGGCCCGGCGGGCACCACACGCGCGGTGGTGCGCGACCTGGTGGAGTCCGTTCCCAGCTACCGCCACTTCGATCTCGATATCCGCGACCGCCAGGGCGTGCGCGATCTGTTCGCCCGTGAGCGGCCGGACTTCGTCATCCACACGGCGGCGCAGCCCTCGCACGACAAAGCCGCGTCGATTCCCTACGACGATTTCGACGTCAACGCGGTGGGCACGATGAACATGCTGGTAGCGGCGCGCGATTACTGCAAGGATTCCCCGTTCTGCTTCACCAGCACCAACAAGGTGTACGGCGATCGCCCGAACTACCTGCCGCTCCAGGAACTGGAGAAGCGCTGGGATTACGCCAACGGCCTGGACGGCATCGACGAGAACATGTCGATCGACAACTGCCTGCATTCCGTCTTCGGCGCTTCCAAGGTGGCGGCCGACGTGATGTGCCAGGAATTTGGCCGCTATTTCCAGATGCCGGTCGGCATCTTTCGCGGCGGGTGCCTCACCGGGCCGCAGCATTCCGCCGTCGAACTGCACGGCTACCTGGCGTACATCATCATCTGCGCGATGACCGGGAAGGAGTACCAGATTTACGGCTATAAGGGAAAGCAGGTCCGCGACCAGATTCACTCGCACGACGTGGCCAACCTGTTCCTGGAATTCTACAAGGCGCCGCGACGCGGAGAGGTGTACAACCTGGGCGGCGGGCGCAGCAACAGTATTTCCATTCTGGAGACCATCGACCTGCTGGCCGGCATGGGCTACACGCTGAAGCACAGCTACAAGCCCGAAAACCGCGTCGGCGATCACATCTGCTACATCTCGGACCTGACCAAGATTCACCAGCACTTCCCCAACTGGCAGATGGAATACGATCTGCCCAGGATCATCGGGGAGATCGTGCAGGCGCATCGCGCTGGGTAACCGGCGAAGATGGGCGGGCGGCCGACGTCAATGGTTTGTATCACCCGGCTCGGATTGGGGTCGTTCTGTCCATTTCTGTGTCGCGCACTCCCGCTGTGTTTCGCACGCCTCTCCAGCGGCATGGTACTACTGGAACGCCACCTCAGCCTTAAGGTCATTTAGTGCGTCTTCTACTGCCGATACCGCCCGCGCCTCGGGTTACCATTACAAACGGCCCCCCAGACGCCAGATCCGTTTTCGCCCATGCCGCAATCCGCCGATTCCCGCCGCGCCACTCTCGCCTACGTGGCGCCGTTCGCTGCCTTCGTCGGCATGATGGCCGTCGAGCGCATGATCCCGCTGCCGCCCCAGTGGTTGTACCCGGTGCGCTTCCTCATCGTGTCCGCGATCGTCGGCGCCCTATCCTGGCCCTACCTCTCCTTCCGCCCCAGTGCCCCGTTGGCCAGTATTGCCATCGGCGTGGCGGTCTTCGTCATCTGGGTGGCCCCCGACGTGCTTTTCGGAGCCGGCTACCGCCATCACTGGATCTTTGAAAACTCCCTCACCGGCGCCGCCACCAGTTCCCTGGCCCCTCATTTGAAGGGCAATATCGGCTTTATCCTGCTGCGCTCCGTCTCGTCGGCCATCATGATCCCCATCCTGGAGGAACTCTTCTGGCGCGGCTGGATGATGCGCTGGCTGATCGATAGCGATTTCCTCACCGTCCCGCTCGGCAAATACGCGCCTTCCGCTTTTTGGATCGTCGCCCTGTTGTTTGCCTCCGAACACGGGCCGTATTGGGAAGTCGGCCTGGCCGCCGGAATCGTTTACAACTGGTGGATCGTCCGCACCCGCAACCTCGCCGATTGCATCCTCGCCCACGGCGTCACCAATGCCATCCTCTGCGCCTACGTGCTGGCCACCGGTCAGTGGCAATACTGGCTATAACCCGGTGAATCCCGCACGCGTCCAATCTAGTGAGAGGCATTCAGAAGCCTTCCTTCTCCCTGTCTCCCGCTCCGGGCGCGGAATGTCGGTACCGCGCTCCGGAGCGCGCGCCCGCTACAATAATTGTTAACCGATGATCCAACTAACAGGGGCCGGAAAACGTTATGGCCCTAGAATTCTTTTTCAAAACATCGATTGGCTGGTGACGCCCAACGAGCGGGCCGGCATCGTAGGCGCCAACGGTACCGGCAAGTCCACCCTCTTGAAAGTGCTCGCCGGCATCGACGGACTCGATTCCGGCGTCGTCACCACCCAGAAGGGCGTAACCCTGGGCTACCTGCCCCAGGAAGGCCTTTCACTTTCCGGACGCTCCGTCTTCGCCGAGTGCATGACTGTCTTCGCCCACCTCCGTGAACTGGAGCAGGAGCAGGAGCACCTGGCCCGCCGCCTGGCCGAGCTCGACCCCTCCAGCCCCGAGTACGCGCAGGTTGCCGACCGCTTTCACCAGGCCGAAGGCGAGTTCCGCGCCCGCGACGGCTACACCATCGAATCTCAGGTGGGCGCCGTACTCAGCGGCCTCGGCTTCTCCCAGCGCGATTGGAAACGCCGCACCGAAGAGTTCTCCGGAGGTTGGCAGATGCGCATCGCCCTAGCCAAGCTCCTCCTCGAAAAACCCAACCTGCTGC
>JANYJN010000461.1 GCA_025358475.1 Candidatus Solibacter sp. | reverse complement strand
GTCGCCAGGCCGGCGACACGAAGGCTAAGCCACACCAGCGGCCAATTTAGGGTACTGATATACTTGACACACCCACGGTGTTAGTGACCGCTTAACTGAAGCAACGAGATGGTTTTGAGGTCCGCATCACTGAGCTTTTCTGTTGAGATCTTGGTGGTGCGACCCAGGTTTCTCAAGAGCATAACGAACCGATCATTGTTGTTCTCGGCGTGAAAATCTCGGAGATTCTTCATAACTTCCGGGTCATCGGCCCACAAGGACGGAATTTTGTTCATTTCGTACATGAACCTTGATTTGTATTCATCCGGCACCATGGGATTGTTGCTGATGGTGAATCGAAGCCCTGCCAAAGAAACCAAACACCCAACTTTCTGGCGTCGGATCTCGGCTGACTCCAAATCCTGAGCGGTCATCTTAACTGCCTTGATCGCTCCCCAAACGGTGAAGCTCCCGCCGACAAGCGCACCGACAATGCCGGATGCGGCGGAAATCAAATTAGATAGAACTGCGTCACTCATAGTGTTTTGTTAAGCGACACGGCTGTTGGGTGTGTCAAGTATATCAGTGCCCAATTTAGGGTCATAAGGATCTTCAATTATAGCCAGTCGCATAAGGCTCCGCCTCGTGCACGGTGGGGCCGGCTTCAGCCCAATGCCACATAGTTTTGCCTGTAACGGACAGTCTGCCTTGATGGTGGGGCGGACCCCCTGGTCCGCGGCCGACGCCCCCGTCGGCCTGCCCGCGCCTTGCATGATGCCGATACCGTTGTTGCGGATGCGGGACGAGGGCGTCCGTCCCCAGAGGGGACCCCAAGACCAGGGGGTCCGCCCACGATTTATGCGGGCACCCACAGGGAAAACGAGAGGCATTGGGCTGCCTGCCGCTCAGCCAGCCACTTGCGCTGCTCGTCCGCTCCCTATAGCTGCCGCATACGCGCGCTGAAATGCCTAAGAGTGGGCGCCGCCTCCACAATCTCCATGCCGCGGATGCTCTCCTTGTGCTGGTTCACTTCCAAAATCGCTTCCACTACGTAATCGATGTGACTCTGCGTGTACACCCGCCGCGGAATCGCCAGGCGCAGTAGTTCGTGCTGCGCCTGGTCGCCGAACATCAGGCTGCCGATTTCCACGCTGCGTATCCCCGCGTGCCGGTACAGTTCCACCGCCAGCGCCTGCCCCGGAAACTGCGCCGCCGGGATGTGCGGCAGCATGCGTGCCGCGTCGATATAGATCGCGTGCCCCCCGGGCGGCTCTACAATCGGCACCCCGTGATCCGCGATGTGCCGCCCCAGGTAGCCCGTGGAGGCGATCCGGTAGCGCAGATAATCCTCGTCGAGCACTTCCTCCAGACCCACCGCGATGGCGTCCAGGTCGCGCCCCGCCAAGCCCCCGTAGGTCGGGAATCCCTCCGTCAGAATCAGCAGGTTGGTCTGCTCCAGGAATACCCGGTCGTCGTTAGTGCAGAGCAGTCCGCCGATGTTGGCGAAGGCGTCCTTCTTGGCGGAGAACGTGCATCCATCGGCCACCCGGAACATCTTCTGGGCGATTTGCTTCGGCGTCCAATCCGCGTAACCGGGCTCGCGTTCCCGGATGAACCACGCGTTTTCCGCGAACCGGCAGGCGTCCAGATACAGCGGGATGCCGTTTCGCGCGCACACCGTCTTCACCGCCTCCACATTCGCCATGGAGACCGGCTGTCCGCCGCCCGAGTTGTTGGTCACCGTCAGCATCGCCAGCGGAATCTTCGCCGCGCCCTCCCGGGCGATCAGGGCTTCCAACGCGCTCACGTCCATGTTGCCTTTGAAATCAAGGCGCGCCTGCGTGTCACGCGCTTCCGGGAGGGGCAGGTCCACGGCGCGCGCGCCACTGAATTCAATATTGGCGCGCGTGGTGTCGAAATGCGTGTTGGAAGGCACTATGTGCCCCGGCTTGCACATCACCGTGAACAGGATGCGCTCCGCCGCGCGCCCCTGGTGCGTCGGCACCATGTGGCGGAATCCGGTCAGCGCGTCCGCCACCCGCTTCAAGCGGAAGAAGCTCTCGCTGCCGGCGTAGCTTTCGTCGCCCCGCATCAGCGCCGCCCACTGCTCCGTGGACATCGCGCTGGTGCCCGAATCGGTCAGCAGATCGATCAGGATGTGGCGCGCCTCAATCAGGAAGAGGTTGTAGCCGGCCGCTTCCAGGTATCCCTGGCGCGCAGCCGGGGTAGTGTGGTGCAGGGGTTCCACGCTCTTTATGCGAAATGGTTCGATGATGGTGCGCACGTCCGGATTATCGCACCCGGCACGCAGCTTCCGCGTCCACCCTCGCATCGGGCGTGCGACTTGACCGGCGTGAAGCCCAATCAGAGCCGCGACCCACCGCCTGCGCGACGAGGAGCGCTTCTTCGTCAGCAGGGGTCCAGCGCGGCGCGCACTTACGGCAAGACGCTGGCGGCGGAAGGCATGACGTCGATCGGGCCCCAGTGGGAAGAGTCCGTCTGGCAAAACCTCAGATTGGCCGGCAGTACCAGGAATTTAAGCCTCTGGCGCGATGGCCGATGAGGGGATTGTGAGTAATCGGCGATCTCGTACCGCCGCGTTGGCCGGAGTGCTGCTCGTTTCCGGGACGCCACCGGCGAATTGCGCGTGGCCTTGCAGCCATCAATGATCCCGGAAACCGATGACGCAGAGATCGCCGGATTCCCGGCGCGGGCGGACACGGGCGCCGTGGTGCTGGAAGGGCCGTTATCCACCGGTTCCGCGGCGCCTGCCATGTACGGTGTACTCTCCAGCGTTGGCCAGGTTCACGCACTGTCGGCAAGCGAGGCTGCGCGTTCCTTGCCCGTGAAGCTCCAGGCCGTTGTGACCTATCGCCAGGGAGATGGAAGCACCTTCATTCAGGACTCATCCGGCAGAATCTTTCTTTGGTACATAAGCTCCAAAGCAGACGGTTTCGCAGCGGGAGCTTTGGTAGAGGTAACAAGCGTTGCGCATCCAGGCGATTTTGCTCCAACCCTATGTGCCGCCCAAATTCGCAGAATTGGACCGGGCGTAATGCCCAAGCCGCGACCCGCGAGTCTCGATACTCTCTACACCGGGCGCGAGGATAGCAACTGGGTACAAGCCGAAGGCAACGTATCGGCGATCCGGGAATTAGATGGGGTGCTGGAGCTCACGGTGGTGGAAGGAGTACACACATTCGTGGTGCACATTACCGGCGGGGGTCCCTTGGCCGGCCGGTTGCTGGACGCCCGGGTGCGCATGGAAGGCGTTTGTGGCACGCGCTTCAATGAGCGGCGCCAACTGATCGGCATCACCCTGTTCGTGCCGGGCTGGAGGTATGTCACCATCCTTAAACCGGGGTTCGCCAACACGGCGGATATCCCCGAAACGCCCATCTCCAGCCTGCTGCAATACTCGTCCGAGGAGCGGCATCGCGCCCGGGTCCGGGGCACGTTGACCCTGGTCGATCCAAATGGCACTGCATTCCTGGAAGACTCCACGGCGGGACTTCAGGTCCAGGCGACTCTGCCCGGGGACATTCACCCTGGTGATGAAGTGGAAGCCGTCGGCCTGCCGGTTCCCGGCCCGTTTTCCGTGCTCCTACAAAACGCCGTTGTGCGGCGCATAGGGCGGGCCGCGCCGCTCAGTCCGCCGGACGTTTCCGCGGAGGACGCTCTCAACGGCGCTTACGATTCCCAGTTGGTGCGCATTCAGGCCCGGGTAGTGGATCATCTCTCGACGCTCATCGACCAGGTGCTGGTGGTGCAGGCGGGAGACCTGCTGTTCAACGCGCATCTGCCGTATGAGCGTAAGGCAATGGACTGGCCCAACAGCGGCGCCCTGCTGCGGCTGACCGGCGTTTCTTCGGTGCGCGTGGAAGATAAGCTCGCCCAGATCGTGCCGGTCGCCTTCGACCTGTACTTGCGTTCGGCTGGGGACATCACCGTGCTGCGCGACGCTCCCTGGCTGAACACGCGACGCGCCTTCCAGGTGCTGGCGGCGATGGGCGCGCTGATCCTTTTCTCCGGGGGATGGATCCTGCTGCTGCGCAAGAGAGTGTGGCGGCAGACCGGCACCATCCGCCAGCAATTGGACCAAGAGGCGCGCTTGCGCGAAGCGGCCGAAGCCGCCAGCCGCGCCAAGAGCGAATTCGTGGCCAACATGAGCCATGAAATCCGCACCCCGATGAACGGCGTGATGGGCATGACCGAACTGCTGCTGGATACCGAAACTACGGCCGAACAGCGCGACTATCGGAAAATGGTGCGCAACTCGGCGGACGCGCTGCTCAACGTGGGATCGCGTGTGTGACCACGCGGCCCACCTGGAGCCGGCGGGTTAGCAAACCGCTGCCAGCCAATCCATCAAGATCCCCAAGAAAACTCATTTGGCCACAGATGAACACGGATGAACGCCGAGAACACAAAATGCTTATCCGTATTTATCGGTGTTCATCTGTGGCCCAAGGGTCTTGTAGGAGTATTTCGACACCCGCGGGTCGGACAGCCGCCACCTGGCCGCCCGCCCCTTACTGCTCGATCAGGAATTGCACGCGATTGCTCTCCACCCCGTCCGCCGTGATGTACAACTCGGCAGGGCCGGAATTGTTGATCCCCGGCAGTTGTACCTCGATCGCGTAGAAGCCGATGAAGCCGCCGGCCAGGGTGGCGCGCGTGACCGGTGCCGGAGCCCCGTTGACGAAAGCGCGGATGGTAGCCGCCACCGCGGGCGGATTGTCCACCCGCGCCGCTAGACCCGTGGGCCACGCCGGAGTGACCTTGCCCAGCCCCGTGGCGGAAACCACCAGCCGTGCGCCCCCGTGCGCCGCTTTGCGGGCGTCCAGCAGCAAGCCGGTCTCCGCATCCTGTAGGATCGGCGTGCCGTCGAGTCCCACGAAAATCGCCGGCGAGACGGGCTGTACCTGCATGCCCAGCCGCACGCTGCCAATTCCCGTCGCCAGAGCTAGCGTGACGTTGGGCCCCACGGCGTCGAACGGTACTTGAATTTGCGAGGCATCGTCCGCCGCCGCCAGCACCGGGTAGTCCAGATTGCCGCCGCGCGCCGACGTCACCCGCCCGCCGATCACACTGACCAGCGACCCCGGCGCCGCCGCGCGTGTGCTGAAGTCCGCCGCGTTGACCAGCCGCAGATGGCGCAGCCGGTGGGGCGCCGCCGTGGCATATACTCCGTAACCTTCCACTGCCGCGTAGAGTTGAATGCCCGCCGCGTCCAGCCGCACGTCGGTCGCCCCCGTCCCCGCCGGCAAATGGTCCGACAGGCTGATCCAGTTGACGTTGGGAGTGCCCGCGTTATCCAGATCGGCCTGCGCCCAGAAAACGCCCCTGTCCGTGGCCACGTACACCGCGCCCGCCGCGCGTTCCCCGGTTACGGCGTGCGCCGGCGCGTTGGGCAGGTTGGAATCCAGCGCATCCCAGAACTGGCCCGCGTTGAACGTGCGCAGCACGTGCGGAACAGCCGGACCGCCCAAGGCCGCCAGCGCCACGTCCGGCCGCGCCGGGTCCACGAATATGCGCTCCACCGGTCCGGAGGCGCGGCCCGTATCCGTCGGCGCGAAATTCGCCCCGTCATCCCGCGAAATCAGAATTCGGCCGTCGGCGGTGCCCACGTAAACCGTCCTCTCGC
This sequence comes from Candidatus Solibacter sp., assembly GCA_025358475.1. Taxonomy (GTDB): domain Bacteria; phylum Acidobacteriota; class Terriglobia; order Bryobacterales; family Bryobacteraceae; genus Solibacter. The sequence continues at coordinate 7,764 of JANYJN010000461.1, read as the reverse complement.
TCCTGCCATACGCGGTCGCCACCACGCCGGCCCGCTGCGCGTAGAATCCCAGACGCACCGCATCGCCGGCCTCTGTGCGGTCGTCCACCGGCTGCCACACCGAGCCGCCCGGCGGCAGTTCCACCGCGCCCATCCCGTCGATTTCCGCGCGCGTGCCCGCCGTGCCGGCCGGCGTCGCCAGGATCCGCTGGATCCTGAGATTGGGCAGCAGTTCGTTCAGCCCCGCCCAGGAGAGCCCGCCATCCAGCGAGCGCCACACGCCGAAATCGTTGGCCACCGCGATCTGATCCTGGTCGGCCGGCGATACCGCTACGCTGCGCTGCCCCAAGCCGATCACCGATTCCGTCTTGAACGCCGTCAGGTTGGCCCAACTGCGCCCGCCGTCCTCGCTCCGGTACAGTTGCCGGCCCAGCGAGTAGACCCGGCCCAAGGCCGAACCCACCAGGCGCGCTCCATTTTCCGGGTTGCGCACCACCGTTGGCCCAGGCGGCAGCGCCGGTTCCGTAACGTTCTGGCTGGGCAGCCAGATCTCGTAGTCGGCAGTTTCGAAGACCTTGCCGCTTCGCGTGCGCGCGTACAAAGTGCCGCCGCTGTCGGAAAACCAGACCTTGTCCACCGGGCCCGTGGCCGGCGACGCCAGCAGCAGGTCCACCGCCGAATTGCCCACTCTCCGCCAGTTGGTACTCTGCGCCGGCGCCAGACCCGCCAACCCGAGCAGCAATACCACGCCGCTCACCGCCCGCCGGATTGTTCCTTTATGACACACTCTTGAGTCCCATTCTACCCTACTTAGCGCCCGGCCACCGCAATCAAACTGCTGAAATCAATCGCTTTGTTGCGAAAACTTCATCCCGGTCCCCTATTTGCAATGCAGGTTTGGTGCTAGACTGTTTTTAGCGTACGACTATGCTAAGGGGACTTATGTTCGCGCGGGCCATGCTCACGCTGCTGATTGCGGCCGCGCTCGTCGTGCCGTTGAATTCGTTGCACGCCCAATGCGTACTGCCCGCGGAGAACACCGGCGCCGTGGTGCTGCTTCAATTTGGCGATGTTTCCCAACTGGGAGATCGCGCCGGATACCGCGTCACCATCGCTCCCTGCGGCATCGTCAAACAGCAGCAGGTCATCAGGACCGGTGCCGATGGGTACGCCAAATTTCAAGTATCGGACGGCAGCACGTTTGAGGTCTTTCCTAACTCCGAAGTTACCTTTCGCAAGACCTATGGAATCGGCGATCTCCTAAACGTCTGGATGGGAAAGGTCAAAGTCTATATCCAGCATCTCAACGGTCTTCCGAACCCGAACAATGTGACCACGCCCACCGCGCTGATTTCGGTGCGCGGCACCATCTTCGATGTCGAAGTGCAGGATCTCGACGGCACCACCTTCGTCACCCTTGATGAAGGCATGGTTGATGTCAGGCATCTCCAGGTCGCTTCCCGAGTGGTCCGCCTGAATCCCGGCGAATCCATCCAGGTGCTGCCCAATCTGCCCTTGGCCGCCTTGCCCCACGATAAGGGGATGATCCTCCGCCAAGTTCTAAGGGCACTGGAAGATGCCGTTCTTCAGGAAATCTACCAGCGGCCTAACGGTCCCGGCACCAGCGGCGGACCGATCGGCACCGGCGGCGCGCAGGGCGACAAAGGCAAGAATACCGGCACGGGAACTAGCACGGGGACTAGCACCGGCACACCCACGGGCACACCCACTGGCGCCCCGCCCGCTCCCCCGCCCCCACCACCGCCCGGCGGTGACGAATAGTCTTGCGCCCCTGGGACGCAAATCTACCCAATCCGAGCCGGCTCCACCGGGCCGCAACCCAATCCGAGCTACCCAATCCGAACCGCGACCGTTAGGAAGCGTTTGACACCCACGCACTCAGAGATCGCCGCTGTGACCCCACTTGCACCGCTCCTCAGCCAATCCGAGCCGCTGGTTCATCCCACGTGATAAATTGAAACAGTGCGGCTGATTGTCTACCTCTGCGCCGCCGCGGCATACGCCCAGGCGCCATCCTCGAAACCACCCACCGCCGGCCTTGAGCCCACGTGGAATATGGCCGTCGTGCTCCAGGAAATCGGCGCCCACGCCGGGCGCCTGCTGCCCGTCCTCGATCGACTCGACGCTCCGGCTTGGGTGGCCAAAGGCGCTAGCGAAACCTACGCCCAACAACTGGAGTCCAGCAAGCAGCAGACGCACGCCCTCGCCGACGAAGCCATAGCAATGGCGCGCAATCCCGAAAAACTCTCCGGAGCGTTGCAACTGTTTTTCCGTATGGAAGCCCTGGAAAACATGCTCAACTCCCTCCAGGAAGGCGCCCGCAAATACCAGGCACCGCAGGTAGCCCAGGCGCTGGCCGCCCTTTTTGGCGAAGGCGGCGTCAACCGCGAGCACCTCCGCGGTTACATCGTCAACCTCGCCGCCGAACGCGAACACCAGTTCGAAGTTATGGATCGCGAAGCCCAAGGCTGCCGCGCAACCCTCATGGCGCCGGCCCCACCCAAGACCTCAGGAAGGAAGAAGTAAGCCCCCATGCCGTTCACCTGCAGCATCTGTGGAGAGGAATCCACCCGAATTTGCGCCCGTTGCACCAAGGACGCCTGCGACAACCACCTTTGCGAAAAGTGCTTGCGATGCAGCGATTGCTGCGAGTGCGAAGTGAAATTGTCCGCTCCCCCGCGCATGATGGTCCACGCCGCCACGCCGCAACCCGTCGTGGCGCCGATTCCCATCCCTGTCCCGGAACCAGAACCTCCCCTGCCTTCGCCGGACCCAGACCCCAATTCCGCGCCGGCTTCCGAAGACCCCGCACTGGCCCGCACCGCTGCGACGGTAATTCCCGGCCCACAACCCGATCCCGAACCTTGGATACCGGGACCGGACCCCGATCCCCAACCTCCCCCGCCTGACCCGGACCCGTACCCCGGTCCGCTAATGCCCGATCCTGCGCCGGTGTTCTAAGCGGCAAAACGACCACGCGTAACAGCCAGTCTCTAAGGGAGCGCTGATGAGCCCCGGCTTTTTTAGGTGTAGCCGCCGCTCGTGCAACCTACGCCGTGCCGTAGGCCGCGGCTACCTGCTTGCGCACGAATTCCAAATCGCGGCGGAAGGCGTTTAACTCATCCTTCGTTTCGTAGCGGACTTCGATGGTGATTGGGCCCACAAAGCGCACCCGGGCCAGCGCGGCGAAAAACGGGCGCCAGTCCACCATGCCTTCGCCCAACGGGCACGGTGCCGCTTTCCAGCCGCCCCCCGCGTCCTTGTTCCACGTGAAATCGCGCACCGTCACCGCTTTCAGCTTCGGCATCGCCAGGCGCATCAAGACTCCGGCCCCGCTCACACCGGCCGTCTCCGTGGCGAAGCCCGGGTCGAAATCGTAGCCCACCCAGCGCGGGTCCACGGTGCGCAGCATCCCGCTCACGTCCCAGAGTCCGGCGCCCACCGAATCCCCGGACGAATTGTGTACCGCCATGGCGACATTGTAGGCACGGCCAACCGAGGCCAGGCCGAGCATCTCGCGCTGCACTTCGGTCAGGCGCGCTTCCAGGTCGGGCGCGTTGCCGTACTTCCAATTGCCGGGGCGGAACAGCGGGATCCCCATGAAGCCCGCAATGCTCAGGATCTGCCGTCCGTTGGGGTCGTTGCCCGAAGTCACCGAGGTCGAAATGATGGGCACTTCCAACCCCACGCCGCTAATGGCTTCGATGCCGCGCATCAGGTCCGAACTGGCCTGCGCGGGCGCGATGTGGCTACCCGGCACTACCGCCAGGTCGCAGCCGTCAAAGCCCAGATCGCGCAGCACCATGCCGACGGCTTCGTACTCCACCTTGATCAGATGCTGCGAGTAGAGACAAACGGCGGGCGTGGTGCGCGGTTTGGGCGGGGTGCGCGGGCGCGGCACGCGCGGCCCGTCCGGCATGCCGGGGGGAGGCTGCTGCGCGGACGGCACGGCTTGCGCCGGCGGCGCGGATTGCGGTGGCTGCTGCTGTGCCGCGACCGCCCCAGCCGCCGCCATGCCCGCCAGAATCTCCCGTCTCGTCATTGCCATGTGCCTGCCAGGACCCTTGGTTCCTTAATATGCTGCTTCAGAGGTTTCCTCACCGTATCGGAAAACCGCTAGCTCACGGGCGCGGCTCGGATTGAAGGGGGCGGCTCCGATCAGAGCCGCGACCGTGAAGGGAGCGTTGCCGTCAATGTTGGCCGGGCTCCTGCCGCACTCCGAAATAGGCGCCAACTTCCGCGAAGACCCGCGCGGCGCCAGCCCACGTCTCTCCGCTCCCTCCGCGTTCTCAGGTGTTGACTTCCTCCGCCGTCCTCTGCGTTCTTCTCTCCGCGTCTCTGCGCCTCCGCGTCAAGTACACGGCTTGTTTGGTTCCGGCTTCGCCGGGTTAGGGAGTGTGGGAATTGCGGCGCAAAGCACTCACTTCCAGGTCGCGCACCCCTCTGCCACGATGCGATGAACCGTATTGGGGCAAACCGTTTATCCTGGGGGGATGCCGCCCATCGCCCTCACCATCGCCGGAAGCGACCCCAGCGGCGGCGCCGGAATTCAGGCTGACCTGAAAACCTTCCACCAGTTCGGCGTTTACGGCGAAGCCGTGATCACCCTGCTCACCGTGCAGAACACGGTGCGCGTGTCGCGCGTGGTGGTGATGCCGCCCGCGCTGGTGCTGGAACAACTGGCCGCCGTGCTGGAAGATATCCCGCCCGGGGCCGCCAAAACCGGTGCGCTGGGCTCGGTCGGGATGGTGGAAGCGGTGGCGCGCGCCGCCGAAGACTTCAAATTCCCGCTGGTGGTGGATCCGGTGATGGTCAGCAAGCACGGCTTAAGCCTGTTGCCGGACGCGGCAGTGGCGGCCATCCGGGAGCTGCTGCTGCCGCGCGCCTTCCTGATCACGCCGAACGTTCCCGAGGCGGAAGCCCTCACCGGCCTCGCGATCCACAGCCTGGACGATATGCGCCACGCCGCCAACCGGCTCCGGGAACTCGGCGCGAGGGCCGTACTCATTAAGGGCGGACACCTGGAGGGCGATGCCACCGACCTCCTCTTCGACGGCGCCCAGTGGCACCAATTCCCGGCGCCGCGAGTGGCCACCCCGCATACCCACGGCACCGGCTGCACCTACTCCGCCGCCATCACCGCCGGTCTGGCGCGGGGATTGCCGCTGGCCGCCGCGGTGGCGCGCGCCAAGCGGTTTATCCATCAAGCGATTCTGACTAATCCCGGGCTCGGCAAGGGTTCCGGACCCGTCAACCATCACGCCACGGTCGAATAAGCCGCGCCAGGTCTGCCTATCGTTTTTCATGACCGAACACACCGTCGCTCACCATGCCGCAAGGTAGCTATTGTCTTCAGAAAAGACCTGCATCATTTTTGATAATCATGTGCTGCACATGTTTATCGGGACCGCGTAGCCCTTGACCTGATTGCTCATCAAGCAGCGCCGCGCATTCTAATTGCAGGCACTGGAACGTAATTGCGCGCGCCCGCGAATGGGCTTCAGTCGAGAGCCTACGCAGATCTTGCCGGCCGGCGCATACCCGATAGCGAAAAAACATTGAGCGGCCAAACCGGCATCCTGCCACACTTTGGTACAATCCGGCGTAAGTGAAACTTCCAGCAGAGAAGCAGAGTTCCCGCCTGATGCGAGCCATGTTCCACACCGTGGCGCCGCGATATGATTTCATCACCCGCGCCTTTTCCTACGGCATGGACCGCAGTTGGAAACGCACCGGCCTCGACAGCGTCAACCTCCCCGACCGCCCGGTGGTGCTCGATCTGGCCTCCGGCACCGGCGATTTTTCGCTGATGGTCAAGCGGCAATACCCCGGATCCCGCGCCGTCGCCGTGGATATCACCGAGCGCATGCTGCAGTTGGCACGCGCGCGCGGCGTCCAACACACCGTCTGCGGCGATGCCGGCATGCTGCCTTTCCCGGACCGCTCATTCGACTGCGTTTTCGTCGGCTACGGCCTGCGCAATTTCCCCAATCTCAATGTCGCCGTCAGCGAGATCGAGCGCGTCACCCGTCCCGGCGGATCCCTCGTCTCTCTCGATTTCTTCCTGCCCTCCAACGCTCTCCTGCGCCCGCTCTACCTCGCCTATCTCTATGCGCAAGGCACCTTCTGGGGATTTGTTCTCCATGGCCAGCCCCGTGTCTATACCTACATCCCCGATTCGCTGCGAACTTTCGTTTCCATCGACGATTTTTCAGCGCTGCTCCACCGCACCGGCTACCGTCAGGTGGATGCCCGCCGCTACGTCCTCGGCGGCATCGGCCTGCACTGGGCCGTCAAGGGGTAGGCTACCAACGTGAACGAACGCCTGCGCGCCGCCGGCTGCCGTTTCCTCCTCATCTGCGCGGCGCTGCTCGCGGCCATCACCTGGTTCAGCGTGCGCAACTTCTACCATGCGTTCCCGGAAGCCTCCATCAATTTCAAGGTGAGCCGCGACCATGCCCGCAACGTCGCCGCAACGTTCCTGCCCGGTCAGGGATACCGAACCGCGACGACGTCGCCGAACCAGACATATCGCTCGACACGCCGACCGAAACTTCGCCCGATGCGCCCGCCCCGGAACCCGCCGGCGAGGCAGCGCCCCTCGCTTCCCTCCCATACCGTCCGCTCGGTGCCCGCCTGCGCTGGGCCGCCGCCCTCTTGCTCGCGCGCGGGCTCGCCTGCCTCGCCATTCCCGTCGCCCGCTTCGGCGATTTGCCCGATTACCGGCTCTCCCGCGATCGGGCGCGCGCCGCCGCCGCCTTCCTCCGGTCGCAGAGCCTCGACCCCGCCGCCTTCCAGCACGTCACCTTCCCCATGGCTCATTGGGATGGCGCCGATTCGCTCGCCGGCAAGTACTTCCCGGAGCGGCTCCCCCTGCGCGCAGCCGCCGCCCTGTTCGCGCGCAGCCGCCCCATGCAGATCTGGGTAACGCGCTATTTTAGACCGCTCCACCAGAATTGGGCGGCGATTTCGCGGGCGCGTTCGGGAAGGATGTCCGGCGGTGGTTACCTGCATAAATGGTGGGGCGGACCCCCCGGTCCGCGGCCGACGCCCCCGTCGGCCTGCTCGCACCTTGCATGATGCTGACGCCATTGTCCCGGCAGCGGGACAGGGCGTCCGTCCCCAGAGGGAGTCCCAGGACCGGGGGGTCCGCCTCACCAATTCCGCAGCATTCCCGATAGTGAGAAAGACCAGTGGCACTGGGCCACCAGCCTGCGCGGTGGTTGGCAACGCCACTGTCCCGTGCCAACGCGGCAGTGGGTCGATTGCCAATCGGCCGCAGCTTACCAAGCTGCCCCACAACAGCGCCCCTGCTCGGCGTAACACAAGCCGGTACCCACCTCTGTGGCGCGCGCCCAAAAGAGTTGCCCGATCCACGAATACTCGGGGCATACTTGAATCATGGCTGATTATGCCCGGTAGGAATGCTTTCTCAATAGCCGCCATTCTGCTCTGTATGCTGGCCGCCGGAGTTGGGCCGGTGAGCGCTCAGACGGTCAACGTCTGGCTGACCACCAGCGATCGGACGATGCTGCTCCAGCCACAGAATCCAGTGGCATTCGCAGCCGGTAGCTCCGCGACGCTGCCCACCGTGTCCGTCTCCGCCGCCCAAACCTACCAGACCGTGGAAGGCTTCGGCGCTTCCATGACCGATTCCGCCGCGTACCTCCTGCACCAGAAGGTTCCGCCGGCCGCCCTCCCCGATGTCATAGCGTCGTTGTTCGACCGCACAAACGGCATCGGTGTCAGCTTCCTCCGCAATCC
>JANYJN010000452.1 GCA_025358475.1 Candidatus Solibacter sp. | reverse complement strand
ATTGGCAAGAGCCTCTTCCTCGGTCTCGCCTTGGCTGGCGACGTCGAGTTCCAAGCACTGGGAGACGTACCACTTCCCTTCACGCCAAACTGTCGCCGCGAATGGTCGCTTCATGACCTCATTCTTTCACAGGGAGATGCTGCTTCGCACACTTCAGGCCGGGATGGTTGGCATCTTACCCCCTGCCCATTCCCGGCGAGCGGTTATCGTCAATGGAACCACCCATACGGAATCGTGCGCAACTTCGACGCGCGGTACACCGGCTGAAGGAGGGATTCGTGGCAATTGCATTGGTCGCCGGCACCGGCACGGGCATCGGTCTGGCGGCCGCGGTCACCGTGGCGCGAGGCGGGCACACCGTCTATGCCATCATGCGCCATCCGGCCGGCGGGGCGGGGGATATCCGGACCATCGCGGAGGCCGGGAAACTGTCCATCCCGGTGCTCCCCATGGACGTTGATGACGATGCTTCGGTCCGCTCCGCATCGACGTGCTGGTAAATAGCGCCGCGTCGGCGCGTACGGCTCGCTGGGGTTTGGACGTGGAACTGTAGGCCGGGCCTGCCGGCCTACAGCACCACCACCGGATGGTACAGATTCGGCAGCACGGCTTCGCCGATCGCCACCAGAGTGCCTGCCCGCGTCACCGCCTTTACATATTTCGAGGGTGGCCCCGCGCGGAACGGAGACGCCGGAAAATTGCGCCCGTTGCGCACGTGCGCCGCCGTCAGTTCGTCGATGAACACGCTGGGGAAACCCGGTAGCAATTTCTCCGTCGGCACGAACGCGTCCACCAGGCGCTCTTCGGCGGCCAGCAATTCCAGTTGCTCCAGCGTCCGCGCCTGGTCGATCTCGAACTCGCCAGAGGCCAGCCTGCGCAGTTCGGTGAGGTGCGCACCCGTGCCCAGCGCCTGCCCCAGGTCGTGCGCAATCGACCGCATGTAGGTGCCGCCCGAACAGTGTACGCGCAAGCGCGCGTCGCTGCCGTTCAGTTCCAGCAGAGTCAGTTCGTAAACATGGATGTGGACCAGCGCCAGTTCCACCGCGATGTTCTTGCGCGCCAGTTCGTAGGAGCGCCGCCCCGCCACCTTCTTGGCCGATACCGCCGGCGGGCGCTGCTCACTCTCGCCGCGAAATGGCTCCAGCGCCGCCTCCAGTTCCCCGGCGGTCAAATGGACTTCCACTTTCTCGCTGGTCGGTTCGCCCGCGCGGTCGTAGCTGCTGGTGGACCAGCCGAAGCGCACCACGCCTTCGTAAATTTTGTCGCTGCGCGTGTAGAACTGCGCCAGGCGCGTGGCGCGTTCAATCACCAGCGGCAGCACGCCGGTGGCGATGGGGTCCAGCGTTCCCAGATGGCCCACCTTTTTCGTCTGCGCGATGCGGCGGACCTTGTTCACTACGTCGTGCGAGGTCCAGCCCTCGGGCTTGTCGATTACGATGACTCCGTCCAATGTTGTCCTCTTGCGGCCGTCACTGGGCGCGTTTGCGCGCCGTGCAGAGGTAGCCGAGCGTGAAATTGCGGTCCCGGTCGAGAGCGTCCAGCAGCGGCAGAATCAGCGCCGGGGGAATCAGCAGCATCGCGGCCGGAAGGAACAACAGCCAGCGGACGCCACCTGTGAAGAATTGTAGCCCGTTGAGCAGCCGCCGGGCCAGCAGGCGGAAGTAGCCGCCGGCGGCGTGCATCTCGCCCACCTCGAAGCCGCTCTGCTCCAGCAGGTACGTCAGCCCGTAGCGCGTGTAGCGGAAATAATCGTGCGGCGCCTGGTGGACTTCCCATTCGTGCGGCGCCGCGATCAATAGCGTGCCGCCCGGCGCCAGCGTGCGCGAAATCTCGGCCAGGGCGCGCCCCGGCTCCTTCAGATGCTCGATGGTGACAATGTGTACCGCGGCGTCGAAGCTTCCCGCGCGGAAGGGCAGCGCCGTGAGATCGGCCAGCGCATCCGTCCGGCTGTAATCCCAGGCCGCGTCGCCCACCGCCAGATCCACTCCGCAATAGCGCTGGTGCGCGAAGTGATGCCGGTACTGTCCCTCGCCCGAGCCCGCATCCAGCACCCGCGCTCCCGCCGGCAAGGCGCGCGCGAAGGCCGCCACCGCGTCTTCAATCTGGCTTTCGAAATGCAGGATGTGGCGCCGCAACGGCCGCGGCAGCCGGTAGGCGATTCCGGTGTAGTTCATCGCGGCCGCGCCTCTGTTCCAGACGAGAAGGCCCATTCAACGCAGAGACGCAGAGAGTGCAGAGGAAGCGCAGAGAAAAACAAACGCAAAAACAAGTTCGAGGGTAGGCGCGGGAGTTGTCCGCTCTCCGGGCCGCGCGCGGAGGTCACACCAGTTCGATGGCGCCCTTGGCTTGGCTGGCTTTTCTCTGCGCTTTTCTCTGCGTCTCTGCGTCTCTGCGGTGAATGCGCTTCCCTCATCGCGGCCGCGCCTCCAGCATCACGGTAGACCCCGCCCCGCACGCCGCTTCGGCGACGGTGAACGGCAGCGACGCCACCACCAGCGCGAAGTAGGTGAGATCTTTCGCCAGCCGTGCGCCGCCCGATTCTTCGACGCGCCGCACGCGACGCGCCATCGGGTCCAGCGACGGGGCCAGGCTACTCGCTAGTCCCGCCGGATTATCGCGCAGCGAAAAATGCTTGCGGCGGAGCACTTCGAAGCCGGCGCTCTCCACCATCTTTTCCAGGTCGCGCCCGCGGAAATCCGTCAGGTGGCGCGGGATGTCGGCGCCGTTCCAGGCGTGTCCCAGCAGGTGCGCCTGCCAGGAGTCGGCATTGGGCACCTGCACCACCAGCCGGCCGTCCGGCGCCAGCAATTCGCGCGCCGCTCGCAGGTAGGCGCGCGGGTCGTAGAGATGCTCCATCACGTGGAACATGGTGAGGCCCGCGAAACTTCCGGCGCGCAGCGGAGCACGCTCCAGATCCCCCGCCAGCGCCGGAACCTGCTGCCGCCGCCAGGCGATGCCGGCCGCCTCGCGCGAAAAATCCAGACCCACCACGCGCACGCCGCGCTCGCGCATCATGCCGAGGAACAAGCCGCCGCCGCAGCCCACGTCCAGCAGCGGGCCGCGCGCCGTGGAACTGGCCAGCGCCTGCCCCACAAACTGCACGTGATCCCGCAACACCAGACGCCGATAGGCTTCTTCCAGACGGCTAGCCGCGCTCTGGTCGGGTGCGAACCAATAGTTGTCCGGATAGTAGCGCTTCAATTCTTCCGCGGGCGGTGTCGGGTCCAGGCGCATCAATCCACACTCGTCGCAGCGCACCACGGAGAACTGTTTGGTGGTGGTGTGATACAAACGGTCCGAGCCGTGGAACAGCGCGGTGGATTGCCCGCATCCGCACATCAGACAAGCGCTCATGCCACCTCCCTGAGGCTCAAGCGGTGCGCCAACAGCAGTCGCCGCACCTGGCCGGGCGTCAGCCGCCGGATGCCGCGGATCTGCGCGCGTTTGCCCAGCATGCGCGGAATCAGACGGAGCGCCGCGAAATCGCCCGCGGCCAGCGCACGCACAATCGTCAGCTTGCCGGCGACTCCGGGAAAGTGCGCCGTATCGCCCTGGTTGCGGCGCGACAGCATCGCACCCGCCACCAGGCGCGCGGCGTAGTAAAACGGATTGAGCGCGAGCAGGCTCCAGGGGAACAGCTTCACCGCCAGCAGGACGCGGTTGCGTTCGATCAGTTCGAGCCGCCGCCCCGAATCCTTGCCCAGCGTAGATCCGCGATGGTGCCGCACCACCGCTCGCGGCGCATAGAGGCACAACCACCCCGCGATCCGCGCGCGCAGGCCGAGTTCCGCATCGTCGCCATAAGCGAAGAAGTCTTCGTCGAAGCCGCCGATCTGGTCCAGCATCGGTTTGCGGTACATGGCGGCGCAACCGTCCGGCCAGAGGACTTCCTCTTCGCGGTCGAACTGGCCGCAATCGAGCGCGCCGCTGCCCCGCCCGCGATTCTGCCCGTCGGGAAACATCAGGTGCCCCGCTTTGTCGATCCGCGACGGGTCTTCCCACACCAGCACCTTGCTGGCTGCCATCCCCACCTGGGGCCGCGAGGCGCAGGCGCGCTCCAGTTCGGCGAGCCACTCCGGCTCCGCCTCCGCGTCGTTATTCAGCAGGGCGACGAACTCGCCGCGCGCCACGGCGATCCCCTGGTTGTTGGCCGCACAGAACCCGCGGTTCTCCTGGTTCCGAATCACCCGCGCGCCGAACTCGCGTTCCGCCATCTCCGGAGATCCGTCGCCGGACCCGTTGTCCACCACGATGGTTTCGAAATCGACGTTGTTCTGGCAGGCGAGCGAGACCAGGCACGCGCGCAACAATTCCTTCCGGTTCCAGTTCACCACCACGACGGAGATCAACTATTTATGCTAACAGGCGTCAGCCGCCGCAAGCGTCGCCCTTGGCGGAAGAATTCGCGCGGCGGCCCCCTTCCTGCATCGCGGTGCGTATTCACTGTTATATTATGAGTTTAGAGTTGGGAACTGCTCCTTATGACACCCGTTGGCGAGACCTTGCGCCGCGAACGACTGAAGCGCAATCTCGAGTTGGAGGAGATCTCCGCCGAACTCAAGATCTCCAAGCGCTTCCTCCAGGCGATTGAAGACGATCAGTACGACAAGCTCCCCGGCGGAGTTTTCGCTAAGAGCTGGGTGGTCCAGTACGCCCGGCTACTCGGTCTCGATGAGGCAACGGTCGCCAGCCAGCTGCAACAAACCCTGGGACCTGCGCTGGAAGTCTCGCCGTTTGCCCAGAAATCGAAGGCGGTCGGCTCCGCGCCGATTCAGGTGCCTCGCGTAGAAAAATGGGAGATGGTCGGCGACCAGCGGTTCCGCTGGTCCGGCTGGTCTTCCGCCGTGGTGCTGGTCGCGGTGATGCTGGTCTGTTCGGCGGTCTACACCTGGATGCAGCGCCCGAAATCGCCGGTGCCCACGCAGGCCAATCCCCCAGTCCCAAGCGCAGTCCAGAGCACCCCCGTTGCGGCGCAGCCCGCTCCGCCGCCCACTGCGACCGCGCCAACCCCGTTGTCCGTGGAACCCGCCGCCGCACCCTCGCCCGCGCCCGCGATGGAGCAGCCCCCCGTAGAGCAAAAACCGGTGGAGCAAAAACCCGCGCCCGCGGTAGCCCGTGTGTCGCCGCCCAATCCCGATGCCACCGTGCATCTCGAGATCACGGCGGATGAAGCGGTGTGGATCCTGGTCCGCGCCGACGGCAAGTACGCTTTCTCCGCCACCATGGATGCGCACACCACGCGCACCGTGGAAGGCGTGAAGGAAGTGACGCTGCGCTTGGGCAACGCCGGCGGGGTGACGATTTCCATGAATGGTAAACCCATCGGCCCGGCCGGACCCAAGGGGCAGGTGCGGACGATTCAGTTCACTTCGGGCGGCTTCCAGATTGTGCCGGCCAAACCGCCTTCCGCGCCGCTCGACCGGCCCTGACGCCGCACGGTGCGCTGCCGCTTGCGTTCCAGCGTCAACAGTTCGCGGCGGCGGCGATGCTTGATGCTCTCATCCACTTTGTGCCAGAACTTGGCGAAGTAGCTGACCGCCGAAACCAAAGCGAAGAAAACTACGCCCCACATCAACGCCAGGCCGATTGGTCTGAGGGCCGGGTGGCGCACGCTGGGCAGCATCACCGCGATGGCAACCACCTGGCAGAACATCTTGGTCTTACCCAGATCGCTGGCCTTGATCGTGTAGCCTTCGGCTGCGGCGATGCTGCGCAATCCGGAAACTGCGAACTCGCGGCTGATGATCAATACGGCCATCCAGCCGGGAAGCGAGCGTATCTGCACCAGCGAAATCAGGGCCGCGGAGATCAACAGCTTGTCGGCGATGGGGTCCAGCAGCGTGCCGATGGTGGTGACTTGCTTCCAGCGCCGCGCCAGGTAGCCGTCGAGCAAATCGGTGCCCGCGGCAACGAGAAAAATGGCCAACGACAACCAGTCGTTGGTTACCCTCACGTCTCCCACCTGGAAGCCAACGGTCTCCTGGACCAGCGCTGCCACCAGTAGCGGCACGAAGAAGATCCGGAGAATGGTCAGCGCATTCGGAAGATTCATCGCCCAAACCAACTATATCAAGAGAGTGGCGCACAGTTCAGGTTTGTCCGCGGCGTCTTATACTTATATTTCGCCCATGAATCTATCGCGCCGCCATTTTTTCCTCGGCAGTCTTGCACTGCCCGCGTTCGCCGCTCAGAAGCCGCTCGGCGAACAACCCAATGTCCTGCTGGTTCTGGTGGACGGGCTGCCCTCCTGGATGCTCGGCTGCTACGGCAACCGGGAAGTGCGCACGCCGCATATCGACCGGCTCGCACAGACCGGCACGCGGTTCCTCAACCACTACGCCTGCGCCCCCGTGGCCGTCAAGGCCCGCGCCACCCTGCTTACCGGGCGCACCACCATGCAGCTCAAGGACGCGGGCGAGGTCACGCTGGAAAAGCTGCTGGGCGGGGTCGGGTACGCGTGCGGCGCCACCGCCGGCGGTACGGAGGCCGCAACCTTCCTCGACGCGCAGAGCGCCGCCAAGCCATTTTTCCTCACGGCCGGCTTTTTGCCCTACGCCACCCTGCCGGACGCGGGTGCCTACGCGCAGGCCAAGCTCGACACGTTCGCGCAGGAGGCCGCCGCCAGGAATGCGGCGCGCGGCAAGGAGATGCTGGGGCCGCTGCTGCTGCCCAACCTGCGGCGGGTGGCGGCGGCAACCACGGCGCTCGATTTCGAAATTGGCGCGCTGGTGGCTAAGGTCACACAGAAGAAGCTGCTGGATAATACGCTGATCGTCTTCACGTCCCCCTGCGGATCTTTGTTCGGACGGCACGGTTTGTGGGCCTCGGGCGATGCGTCGGACCCTGTCAACATGTACGAGGAAACCATCGCGACGCCGATGCTTTGGAGTTGGCTGGGGCATGTGGTGCCGCTGGCCACGCGGCCCGAGATGGTGAGCGCCTACGACCTGGTGCCCACCGTCTGCGATATCACCCCCGCCAAACTGCCGGAGCGCAATCTCTGCGGGCGCAGTTATCTGGCGCTGGCCAGCGGCAAGCCGCTGCCCAAGAAGCAGCCGTGGCGGACCACCGTATTCGCGCAGTTTGGCGATACGGCGATGGCGCGCAGCGATCGCTACAAGCTGACCGTGCGCAATGAGGCCCAGTGGCCCGGGGAGCTATACGACGACAGGGTGGACGCACGCGAGAAGGTGAACCAGTATGACAACCCGCAGTTCATGACAGTCAAGGCCGCCCTGTCGGCGGAACTGGCTAAGTGGAAGCAGAAGTATTCGGCGTAGGTGGGTCCGCCAGTCGGCGAACGGCGGCCGTCTGCCCGGCTACCCACCTTCCCGGTTGACCCGTGACCACTACTTCTTAGGAACGTAGCCGTCCAGTTTGTGATCGTGGGCTTTGTAATAAGTGCCGGCGTCGTTCAAATTCTTCGGCATGGCCTCTTTGGCTTCGATCTTGCCGTGGCAGAAGGTGCAGGCCTTCTTTTCCTTCTTGGCGTATTCCTGTGTGCCGTAACTGGCGGTGGTGCAGACCAGGAATCCGGTTATCAGAAACGCTGCCGGCAGCACTAGTTTCATTGCGCGCATCATAATCTCCTCATTCGGACTAAAGGCATCGGGAGTCTCAATATCCTGAGCTAATTATAGAGCTGGTGCGGTGATTTTCAACTGCCTGTGGAAATTAAACCTCGTTCATGCGGGCGCTACAGGTTGGCGTCGCCTTCCAGGCTGCGCCACAGGTACCAACTGGCCACTGAGCAATAGGGGCGCCAACGTTGCGCCATCCGCTCCATTTCGTCAGGGCTGGGGAGGGCTTCCAGATTGTACGCTTTACGGATGGCGTTGCGGATACCCAAGTCGCCCGTGGGAAGAATATCGGTCCGCTGCAGGGCGAAGATCAGGAACATGTGAGCGGTCCACACGCCCACGCCTTTGACCTGGGTGAGGCGGAGGATGACCTCATCGTCTGGCAGGGCGGGGAGATCCTCGAAGACGACTGTGCCCGCGCGGGTGTGGCGGGCGAGGTCGCGGATGTAGGCCGTCTTTTGGCCCGAGAGCCCCAGGGAACGCATTCGGGAGGGGCGGAGTTTGAGGATGGTCGCGGGCGTGACGATGCCCTTGACGGCGGCCGAGAGACGGCCGAAGATGACACTAGCGACGCGTCCGCTCAGCTGCTGGAAGACGATAGATTTGACCAGGGTCTCGAAATCCGGCAGCCGAAATTGCATACCATAGGCGCCAACCCGTTGGATAATAGCGGCTAGCACCGGGTCGCTGGTGCGGAGGTGGTGTATGGCTTGCTTCACGGTGAAACACGGGCGCGCCGCGGCGCGTCCACCCCATTGTACCCGGATGCGAATACTTACCGTGCTCACTATCGGCAGCGTACTGCTTGCGCAGGACCAGTTGCCCTCCATTAAGGTCGATGTGGATCTGGTTAACATTCTGACCAGCGTCCGAGATAAAAAGGGGGCTCTGATCCCCAGCCTGCAGAAGGAGGATTTCACGATTCTGGAGGATGGCAAAGCCCAGCCCATCAAGTATTTCACGAAAGAGACCGATTTGCCGCTGACCATCGGGCTGCTGGTGGACGTCAGCGGCAGCCAACGGAACCTCATCGATATCGAACGCAGCGCGGCGTCGCAGTTCTTCCGCGAGGTGCTGCGCAAGAAGGATCTGGCGTTCCTGATCAGCTTTGGGGAAGAGAACGAACTGCTGCAGGATTACACCGGGAGCGCGCGACTGCTGACCGAGGGGCTCAGCCAGTTACGGGTATCGTCCGGCGTGGGCGGCATCCATCCGGGACCGGTGCCGACCATGGGCGGGCCGCGGGGCACGGTGCTCTACGACGCGGTTTACCTGGCGGCGAATGAGAAGCTGAAGGGCGAGGTGGGGCGCAAGGTGATCGTGGTGATCACCGACGGGGTGGACCAGGGCAGCCGGATGACGCGGAACCAGGCCATCGAAGCGGCGCAGAAATCCGACGCGGTCATTTACAGCATTGACTACTCGGACCCGCGGGCGTACGGACCATTCGGAATGGGCGGCGGCGGCGGCGGAGAAGGCGAATTGCGGAAGATGAGCGATGAGACCGGCGGGCGAGTGTACAAGGTAGATCGCAGGCACACGCTCGATCTGGTATTCAAAGAGCTACAGGACGAAATGCGGAGCCAATACTCAATCGCGTTTACGCCGACCAACGAAGTGAAGGACGGCGCATACCGGCACCTGGAGGTCCGGCTGGGAAACAAGGATTTGAAGGCGCAGGCCCGCAAGGGCTACTACGCCATCAAGCCGGAAGTGAAATAGCGGACATCGCCCCCGGTTTCAGTGCTCTTTCCGCTTGCCCCGCCGCGCACCCGCACAGCGCATGTGGTTATAATACGGCCTGATAGTATGCTTTGAAATTTTGGAGATCCAACATGAATTTCTCCCGCAGAAGTTTCTTTCAGGCAGTGGCCGGCGCTGGCGGCTTAGCCGCACTTCGGGCACAGGTGGCCGGACCGAACACGCCGCCGCTCACCTTTACCCAGGAAGCAGCCACTAGGTCCACCGTCGCTGTCGTCAAAGGAGACGTGCGGCGCAAGATGGTTAGCGAAGCGCTGAATGCCCTCGACCACCAGATCCGGCCGGTCATCCAGCGCAAGAAATACGTCATCATCAAGGTGAACAACGTCTCCACGACGAATCAACTGGCAGCCACCCATGCCGACACCATCTGGGGAATTCTGGACTACCTGCAGCCCAAATTCAAGTTGCCGGTGCGCATCGTGGAATCCTCCGCCGGCGATACCATGACGGGGTTCCAAAACTTTGGCTACGCGAAACTGGCCGCCGACAGCGCGGCACGCAACGTCTCGCTGGTGGATTTGAATGAAGAAGCCAAATATCAGGTGATCCCGCTGATCGATTACGACCTGCACCTGCAGCCGGTGCGCCTGGCCGCGCGTCTGCTGGATCCGGACGCCTACGTCATCTGCGCGTGCATGTTGAAGACGCACAACACCGTGGTGGCCACGCTCTCTGTCAAGAACATGGTGCTGGGGGCTCCGCTGCACCAGGCTCCGAAGGAAACGCCGCGCTGGAATGACAAGCGCAAGTACCACACCGGCATTCGGCAGACCCACTACAATATGCTGCTCACCGCACAGAAAATGCGCCCCTATTGGGGTCTGGCGCTGCTGGACGGCTACGAAGGCATGGAAGGCAACGGACCCAGCTCCGGCACACCGGTCCCTTCGCGTATTGCGATCGCGTCCACCGATTTCATTGCGGCGGATCGCGTGGGGGTGGAATGCATGGGGATCAATCCGGCGTGGCCGGGCTACCTGAACTACTGCGGCCAGTTAGGGCTGGGCAATTACGACATTGCCAAGATCGATGTGATCGGCGCCAAAATTGCCGACGTGCAGAAGAAGTACCAGATGCACGCGGACATTGAGCGCGAACTTCAGTGGATGGGCGAAATGAAAGACCTTCCCGTCAAGCTCGGCTAGTCGCGTGGACGCGGGGACATGCCTCCTGGCCTGTCCCCGCGTTAACGAGTTGCGCCGTCACCGTGCCACAACCACAGGCCGGGATGCCACCTTCAAGGCAGGCGCGAGGCCAGAACCGTAACCAGTTTCACCGCATCCTGCCCGTCGGCCAGGTTCCCGTACCCGGCAACGTAGCGTCCCTTACGGACAATACACACCCGGCCCAGGTACTTGTCCGTCACCTGAAATGCGTCGTCGGCGATGGGCGCTTTGACAGTCTCGCCGAAGCGCTCGCGCAGCTTCTGCATCACGGCGGCGGCCGAATCCACCGAAGCTTCGGTGATCACGAACGCTTTGCCGATATCGTACTGCGCCACATAACCGCGTTTCAACAGACGGATGCCCAGGACGCTCTCCGGCACCAGTCGGAGCGATTGCTGTCCCGCCGCCGGGAACCAGGAGAGCGCCACGGGAGGGGTGTTGCTGCCGGGCGCTATTTTCTCAAGCGCGCTGGTCCACGCCTGGAGGGTCGCGGTGTGGTCGCCCTCGGGATCCGCGGCCACTTCCACGTAATACTGGCCCTTGGCGAAAATCGCGCGCCGCGGCACAATCTGGCCGCCCATGCCGAGTTTCGCGGGCGGCTGCCGCAGGTCGCGATTCGCGCAGAACATGCCGTACGCGGAATCGGCATCGCCAAAATCGGAGATGTCGATGACCAGCGTGACGCCGCCCTTGACGCAACTCACCCCGTGCATGGTCTGGAAGCCATAGAGCAGGTAGCCTTCCGCGTTCCCGTCCATGTATTCGAATAAATTGTCGGATACAAAGCTGCGCGCTTCACCTTGCGGCGCCCAGCCCGGCACCAGGTTGCAGGCGGGATTGGCGGCTGCCAGAACGCCGGCAAACAAGCCAATCCCGCACACAACTTTTAGCACGCGAATAGATCCTGCGCGCGGATGAGCCGCTGAGCCACTTCTACACCGTATGGGCATTTCACGGTGCAGCCCGGACACTCACCGCAGCGCACCGCGGCATGCTCGGTGTCCATTTCCAGGAATCGCTCGCGCCCCAACGCGAACTGGCCGTAGCCATCGGCGTACGTGAGGAAGCGAAGCACATCGGCCACCGGCAGGCCCTGCCGACACTGGCCGGCGCATTCGCCGCACATGCGGCAGTACATGGGACGGATATGGTCCATCTGCAAAGCGAGCAGTTTTTCATCGGCCGCGGAGAACGGGTTGGCGCATGCCTTGAGGTTGTCGTCCAACTGGTCCATGTCGGTCATGCTCGGGATGGTGGTGTGGACGTTGGGGTTGCGCAGCACCCATTTGAGCGCGGCCAGCATGGCGCCCTCCCGTTTCAGCTTCTCCTGGACCACGTTGCCCGGTATCGGACGGCGGAACCCGCCGGCCATCACCTTCATCGCCACAATTCCCTTCCCCGCCTTGGTTGCCTGATCGATCGCCTCGTTCATGAACGGTTCCATGGAGAAGTTATACTGCGTCAGAATCACGTCGATGTTCCGGTTTGCGGCGAGGAAGGGAATCAGTTCCTTCTGCCCCGCGTGCGTGCTGACGCCGGCGAAGCGGATCTTGCCCGCCTTCTTGGCGATCTGCTGGGCCTCAATGAGGTCGTCGGTGACATCGGCGGGCTTGTCCTTGGCGTGCAGATACCAGATGTCCAGGAAATCCGTGCCGAGTTCTTTGAGGCTGGTATCCAAGTGCGCGAGCGCTTCCGTCTTCGTCTTGCCGGCCGTCTTGCTCGAGAGGACGATGTCCTTGCGTTTCTTTTTGAGCGCCGCGCCCACCATGCGCTCGTTATTGCCGCTCTGGTAGCCGCGCGCGGTATCGAAATAAGTAATCCCGATATCGGCGGCGCGTTCGACCACGCTGCCATCCGAAGTAATCATGCAGCCGAATCCGACCGTGGTCACTTTCAGGCCGGTTTTCCCCAGCACCTTGTAGCGAAACTCGGGGCCAGAGGCGAACGCCTTGACCGGGCTCTGCGGCCTGGCGGGCGTCTGCGGCTCCGGTTCGGAGCGAGTAGCGGAGGCGACCACGGGCAAGGCGAGCCCGGTGGCCAGAAAATTGCGTCGGGAACGAGTCATGATACTACCTCCAAAAGTATAGGATATCAGGATCCATAACTACTTGGTTGGACAGACGATCGCCTTCTGTCGTCTGTCCCTCTCTCGTTTCCAGCCAGACCGGCCTTGATATGCCACAAAGGCCCCCGCTCTCTCCCCCCTCAGATGCACAAGGTGGAGCCGTATGCCACCATCTATTCATGATTGCTTTGCTGCGCGGCGTCTTGCTGGAGAAACATCCGAACCAAGCCATCGTGGAGGCGGGCGGCGTGGGGTACGACGTTACCATTCCAGTATCCACGTTTACCAAACTGCCTGAAGCCGGCACGGAGGTGCGGCTGCGGATTCACACCCACGTCCGCGAGGATGCGCTGGCGCTTTACGGATTCCTGACGCAGGACGAGAAAGCGCTGTTTGAGAAGTTGATCTCGGTCAGCGGCATCGGGCCGACGCTGGCGGTGAAGATTCTCTCGGGCCTCGCCGCGCCAGATCTGATTCTGTCGATCCGCCGCGGCGAAGTGGAAAAACTGGTGAAGGTGCCGGGCGTCGGCAAGAAGACCGCCGAGCGCATGGTGCTGGAGTTGCGCGACAAGCTGCCCGCCTCGGGCGGCGACGAGCCCGGCACGCCGCAGGCCGAAGCGCTCTCGGCCATCGACCAGGACGTGCTTTCAGCGTTGCTGAATCTGGGCTGCGCGCGAGCGCAGGCCGAAGCGGCGGTGCGCAAGGCCAAGACCGGCGGCGTAGCGCCCGGGTTTGAACCGCTCTTCCGGCGCGCCCTGGAAATGGTTCGGTAAGGTGAACTCGACAGGGTCGAAAACCTGGGCCCCCACCGCGGACCAACAGTGGGCGCCTTTTTCATGAAATTCCGCGGGCCGAAGGCCCATCCCAACAAAATCGACAAACCACCTGCGTGGCTTGGTGGGGCGGACCCCCTGGTCCGCGCGGGACGCCCTCGTCCCGCCGCCCCGGCAACGATATCAGCATCTTGCAGGGTGCCGGCAGGCCGACGGGGGCGTCGGCCGCGGATTGGGGGTCCGCCCCACCAGGGTCGAAAACCTGTGCCACGACCGCGGACCAACAGTGGGCGCCGGTGGGGTTGGCAGGCGCTTTGCTTTCGCCTGCCAACGCTTGATCGAGCCCTCGGTTGGCAGGGAAAGCACCTGCCATCCCAACAGACGACGGAAGGCGATCATCCGTCCCCACCTGGAACTGGTACGGTAAGCTGGTAGCACATGCCCGACCGGGAACTGGTTTCGGGGAATCGGCAAGCCGAAGATCTGCAGTTTGAAGTGGGGCTCCGCCCACGGCGGCTGGACGATTTCACCGGACAGAGCAAGCTGAAAGAGAACCTGAAGATCGCCATCGAGGCCGCCAAAAAGCGTGGCGAGGCGATGGATCACGTTCTGTTGTACGGGCCTCCGGGGCTCGGCAAGACCACGCTCGCCTCCATCATCGCCGAGGAGCTCGGCGTACTCTTCACCACCACGTCGGGGCCGGTTTTGCAGAAGAAACTCGACCTGACGGGCATTCTGAGCAATATCCGACTGCACCAGGTTTTCTTCATTGACGAGATTCACCGCCTGATGCCGGACGTGGAGGAGATGCTCTACTCGGCGCTGGAAGATTTCCGGGTGGACATCCTGGTGGGCGTGGGGCCGGGCGCGCGGACGCACTCGCTGCCCATGCCGAAGTACACGGCCATCGGCGCCACCACGCGCCAGGGTCTGGTCAGCGCGCCCTTGCGCGGGCGCTTTGGGCTGGTGCTGCGGCTGGACCCCTACTCGGTGGCCGAGTTGCACGTCATAGTGAAGCGCTCGGCCAAGCTGTTGAACGTGGAGATAGAAGAGGGCGCGGGAGAGGAAATCGCGCGACGCTGCCGCGGGACCCCGCGCATCGCCAACCGCCTGCTGCGCCGCGTGCGCGATTACGCCGAGGTGCGAGCGGACGGCCGCATCACCAAAACCGTGGCGCAGAAGGCCCTGGATCTGCTGGATGTGGACCGCTATGGGCTGGACGAGGTCGATCAGAAAATCATGCTGACGATTCTCGAAAAGTACCGCGGCGGGCCGGTGGGGGTGAACACCATCGCGGCCTCCATTTCCGAGGAAGCCGAGACCGTTGAAGAAGTCTACGAACCTTATCTGATTCAGCTTGGATTCCTGAATCGCACTTCGCGGGGCCGTGTGGCCACGGAACTGGCGTACGAGTACTTCAAGGTGAAACACAGGCCGCGGGATGGCGAACAACCGGCGCTATTTTGAAACGGATCTATCTCAGTCTCGGCTCGAATGTCGGCGACCGCGAGGGGAATCTACGCACAGCCGTGGAGCGGCTGGCATCCAGCGATGTGCATGTGCTGCACCTGTCGCGAGTTTACGAAACCGAGCCGGTGGACTACAAAGATCAGGCGTGGTTCCTGAACCAGGTGGTGGAAGCGGAAACGGCGCTGTTCCCGATGCAGTTGTTGACCCGAATCGGCCGGGTGGAGCGGGAACTCGGACGCGTGCGCACGCGCCGCAACGGACCGCGGACCATCGACATCGACATCCTGTTTTATGGCGCGGCAAAGGTGGAGACGGCCCGGCTGGAGATTCCGCATCCGCGGATGGCGGAGCGGCGCTTCGTGCTGGCGCCGCTGGCGGAGTTGGCGCCCGACCTGCGGCATCCGGTGACGCATCGCACCGTGCGGCAGATGTTGGAAAGCGCACCGCCCGCCGTGGTCCGCCTGCTAACCTGATGGCATAGGCATTGTGTGTTTAATCATCGCCCCCCGGCCAATCAGGTGCCGCAGCCCGGCGGGATACTGATTATTACTTTTCCCACACCCACACTTCTGTATGGAGTCGCTCGGGGGTTGATAGAGATGTGCGCAAAGGCTAAAGCTCCTGCCCCTGCGAGCCGCACTATTTCACTGCTTCTCAGCGACCGGGTTTGCGGTAGCACCGAATCTACCGGTCAGGCCGTTAGATGAACATTTCCTCGTCCTGGGTGGCGGAATCCACGCTGCTCTTGTGCTGGCCGCGCACCAGGGTGGAGACCGCGGCGGAGATGCCGGCGGCAATGCCGTTGACTTCGCGGACGGGTCGCAGGACGGCGCTCTTCACGGCGCCGGAAACGTTTTCGATCTGATTGACGGTGCTCTCCACGCCGTGATTGATCTGCTCCAGACGTGCAAGGGCGCGGTCGCCCGCGTCGGTGAGCAGGTCGCCCACGCGCTCCACCTGCTCCCGCCCGGTATGCACTATGGCGGCGGTTTCCTCGGAGATCTGTGCGATCCGGGGGCGAACATCCTGCAGGATCTGGTTGGCCGTGGCGGCCAACTGTTTGGCGTTCTGGATGAACACGCCTGCGCGCTCCACCTGGTCGCGCCCGGAGCGCACGATGGCCGCCGTTTCGTCGGAGATGTGAGCCACCCGGGGGCGGGCATCCTGCAAGATCTGGTTGGCGGTCGCGGTAACTTGAGTCACCTTCTGGACGAGCTCGCTGGCGCGTCCCACCACAACGACGGTTTTGTCGATCACCGGGAGGAAGCGGTCGATGGCGGGGCCTAGTCTGGCTACCGTATCTTTGATGGCATCCAGGGCCGGTCCGATTTTTTCGATCACCGGACCGGCCTGCTCCAGTACTGGTTCGGCACTTTCCATAAACCCCGCGGTCTTCACCTGCATTTTCCGCGTGATGCGAAACAAAGCGAATACGATTCCGGCCTGCACCAAGAAGGCCAGACAGGCGATCAGCACCGCTACCGCTACCACAATCCGAAAGGTTTCTTCAGACATACAAGATGAAGTCCCAGTTAATAAAAGTCTTAGCTGACCGCGTCGCGATAGGCCTGCTTGCCGGCTTCCACGGCGTCGTTCAGAGTTTCCTTCTGCCGGCCCACGGCATCCTTGCCCTTATCCACCCAACTAGTCGCGGTTTCCTTGAGCTCGCTGCCGCGCTGCTTGATGAATTCGCTGCCTTCGCCGGCCTTCTGTTTGATGAACTCGCTGCCTTCGCCGGCCTTTTCCTTGATGATCTGGCGCGTTTCCTCACCCGTCTTGGGCGCGAACAACATGCCGATTCCTACTCCTACGCCTAACCCCAACAAAAAGCTTGAAAGTCCGTTCTTGTCCATGATTTTCTCCCTTGGCCGCAGCCAAATTCCAGTATACTCCGCCATAGGAATCGTGACATGGATGAACGAAAGCCGCAACCCCTGGACGCTGAGAAATTGTGGAATTACGCACTACGCGCACTGGGCGGAAGAGCCCATTCCATCGGAGAAATGCGCGAAAAGTTGGGCCGCCGCGCCGAACGCGCCCAAGATGTGGAGACCGTGCTGGCCCGCTTGAAGGACAGCAAATATCTAGACGACCGTCAGTTCGCCGAGGGGTATGCCACGGCGCGGCTTTCCAACGATAGATTCGGCAAGACCCGCGTGCTCCAGGACCTGCGGCATCGCCGGGTGGCTCCGGCCCTTGCCGAGAAGACAGTGCAGGCGGTGTACCAGCATGTGGATGAATCCGCACTGATCGAGGAGTGGATCCGGCGGAAGTACCGGACCGCTCCGCGCGAGGCATTGTTTCAGGAGGACAAGGATCTGGCCTCGGCCTACCGCCGATTGCTGCGCGCGGGGTTCCGGACAGGGGAGATCGTCCGCGTGCTGAAAAAGTTCGCTAAGAATCCGGAACTATTGGATAGTTTTGAGCCGCCGGAAGAGACGGGAGAGTAGAGCCTTCCTCGTAAATAGACGTATGCTCACCCACAGAGCGCTTCCTAACGGTCGCGACTCGGATTGGAATTGCGATGCGTCCAATCAGAGCCGCGACCGTTAGGGAGCGGTTTCCTGATGAGCAACTTATGCCGCGCCCGACTTCGCGAAGCAGAATTCTTCTACTACCTGGCCGCCGATCAGGTGCTCCTGGATGATGCGCTCCAGCACCTCCGGCGTGGCGGAGTGATACCAGACGCCTTCCGGGTAGACGATTGCGATGGGGCCGCCTTCGCAGATGCGGAGGCAGTTGGCTTTGCTCCGATAGACGCGGTCGAGTAATCCCAATTCCGCCAGACGGCGCTTCAAGTAGTCCCAGGACTCCGCACCAGCCTCGTAGGAGCAGCACTGTGGCTTGGTCTGCTCGGCGCACAGGAAGATATGGTGCC
Source organism: Candidatus Solibacter sp. (assembly GCA_025358475.1). Lineage (GTDB taxonomy): Bacteria > Acidobacteriota > Terriglobia > Bryobacterales > Bryobacteraceae > Solibacter. The sequence goes on along the minus strand of JANYJN010000452.1, from coordinate 6,637 downwards.
GAATGGTGGGGATGTTCAGGCCGGTGGCGAGTTGAGTTAGACGCTCCTTATCCGGCATGACTAACTGACCATTACCACCGTATTGGTTAGATCCCCTATCTCGGGGATCGAGATGGTAACTACGTCGCCGGCAGCGAGCGCGGCCTCCTGGGGGACGATGATGCCGGTGCCGGTGAGTAGCACCGTGCCCGTGGGAACGTTGTTGGCGCGGGTGAGGTATTCCACCAGGGTTTCCAGCCGGCGATGGAGTTTGGCGGTATTGACCGAGCCTTGGAAAAGCACCTTCCCCGACCGCGTGACGGTGCAGGTCATCTGCAAACTGTAGGGGTTCGGGATATCGGCCGCCGTGACGATTACCGGGCCGAGCGCGCAGCAACGGTCGTAAATCTTGGATTGCGTAAGGTACAAGGCGTTCTCGCGCTCGATGTCCCAGGCGGAGACGTCGTTGGCCAGGGTGAATCCAAAGATGCCGTGGCCGGGGCCAAGCACGATGGCAAGTTCCGGCTCTGGCGCGGTGAAACGGGAATCGGGGCGGATGCCGATGGAGTCTCCGCTGCCCACGCAGTGGCGGGCCGTGCCCTTGAAGAAGACCTCGGGGCGCGCCTCGCGGTAGACGTGGGCGTACATGCCTTCGCGGGCGCCGTGCTCGGCATCGCGGAAGGCGGCGCTGGTTTCGTAAGTGCACCCGCAGCCCCACACCTCGGGCGGATGAATCGGGATGATTGGCTTCGCCCCTGGCACTAACGCGGTGCGGCGCGCCAGCGACGGATCCAGTATCACGTCGAGCGCGGTGTGCCCCGGAATGATACGGGCTCCGGCATCATCAAAGTAGGCCGCGGTGACGGCGCCCTCGACAAGAGTTTGTCCGAGTCTCATTTCAGTATTTGAGGTAGACGGTTTTGTAGTCGCTATAGAATTCCAGCGCGGCCGGACCCTGTTCCTTGGGACCGAAGCTGGAATCCTTGGTGCCACCGAAGGGGAGTTGGTATTCCACCCCCGCGCTGGGCAGGTTGACGGTGAGCAGGCCGGCTTCGGCGCGATAGATGAAGTCGAAGGCGCGCGAGAGGTTGGTGGTCTGGATGGAGGACGATAGCCCGAAGGGGATGGCGTTTGCCATGCGCATGGCGTCCTCGAAATCAGAGGCGCGCAGGATGGCGAGCACGGGTCCGAAGATTTCCTCGCGCGCGATAGTGTGCGCCTCCGTGACGCCGGCGAAGACGGTGGGTTCGACGAAGTAGCCCTTGCCCAGCGCGCCTTCCGTGAGGCGGCGGCCTCCGCAGGCCGGCTCGCCGCATTCCCGGCGCCCAATTTCGATGTAGCGGAGCACCGTCTCCATCTGCGGCCCATCCACGCAGGGGCCGATGTCGATGCCGGGCTGCATGCCGTCGCCCACCTTAAGCTTGCGGGTGCGCTCCACCACGGCGGCGACGAACCGGTCGTAGATGGCGTCTTCCACGATGGCGCGGCTGGTGGCGGTGCATTTCTGCCCGGTGGAGAAAAAGGCGGCGTTGACCACGTTCTCCACGGCGGAGCTAAAATCGGCGTCGGCCAGCACGATGGTGGGGTTCTTGCCACCCATCTCGAGCTGGATGCGCAGACGGCGCTTGCTGGCCTCGGCGTGCAGCCAGCCGCCGATTTCGCAGGAGCCGGTGAAAGAGATGGCCTTGAGAGGGCCGGCATTGACCAGGGCGGCGCCCAACTCGCCGCCGGAGCCGGCTACAAAGTTGACCACGCCTTTGGGGATGCCAGCCTGGTGGAGGGCTTCCACGATGCGCCAGGCGCTGAGCGGCGCGGCGGACGCCGGCTTCAGGATCGCGGTATTGCCGCAGATCAGCGCCGGGGCCAGTTTCCAGGCGGGGATGGCGGAGGGGAAATTCCACGGCGTAATCAGACCCACCACGCCGATGGGCTTGCGCAGGGCGAACATGTGCACCCGGTCGCGCTCGCTCGGCACCAGCATGCCGGGCAGGCGCGAGCCTTCCCCGGCGAAGTAGCGGAAAATGTTGATGGCGCGCCGCACCTCGCCCTTGGATTCGGGCAGCGTCTTGCCTTCCTCCCGCGTCATGTCGCCGGCGATGGATTCGAAGTTCTTATCCATGATGTCGGCGGCTTTATACAGGATGTTGCCGCGCGCCGGTCCGCTGGTCGTGCTCCAGCCAGGAAAGGCGGCCGAAGCGGCTGCGGCCGCCGCATCCATATCGGCGGCGGTCCCCTTGACGAAGGTGCCAACCGCTTCCCCGGTGGCGGGGTTGCGGTCCTCAAAAGTGGCGCCGCTAGAGATCCACTCGCCGTTTATGTAATTTCCGAACATTAGAATTGAACCTTAGGATTGGCCCGGGCGCCGGGCTCGGTCTTGAAATAGTCGTCGTTGCGGGTGAAACCGCTCATGCCGGCCACGATGTTGTTGGGGAAAAGCTGGATGGCCGTATTGTATGCCTGCAAGGTCTCGTTGTACTTACGGCGCTCCACGGCGATGCGGTTTTCCGTGCCGGCCAGTTCGTCCTGTAGCCGCAGGAAGTTCTCGTTGGATCGGAGCTGCGGGTAGTTCTCGCTGATCACCAGGAGGCGGGAGAGCGCGCCGGACAACTGATCGTTGGCGGCAATTTTGTCCGCCGGGGTCCGAGCGCCGCCGAGCGCCGCACGGGCATCGCCGATGTTCTTGAAGACTTCGGTTTCGTGGGAGGCGAAGCCCTTGACGGTCTCCACCAGGTTGGGGATGAGGTCGCTCCGGCGCTGCAGCGCGACATCCACCGCGCTCCAGGTGGCGGTGACTGCCTCGCGCTGGGTGACCAGTTCGTTACGCACGTCGACGTACTTGCTGCATGCGCCCATTCCCAAAAGGAGCAGAACCGCGAGAGAGATCAGGGCAATTTTCAAGAGAATTCTCCTTATTTTTCGATTTGGTCGACTGCGTCGATGACTTGCGAGATTTCCTTCAGGTATGACGCCAACAGCGGCACCGGGTCGATATCGCGCGCCTTGAGGCGGCCTTCGCGCACGTCGAGGAGTTGTTCGAAGGGCGCGGCATCGATGGCGAAGACGTCGCGGGCGCGCTCCATGACTTCGCGTTTCGAAGCCGGAGCGTCGATCCCGCGGAGGATGAGAGCGTGGCGGAAGAGCACGCAGAAGGTGGATACGCTATCCAGCAGCATGCGGCGCAGAAGGTCGGGATTAGACAGCATGCCGCCGGCCTTCTGGCGGACGCGCAGAAGCTTGGCGCGCAGATCGTGCTCCACCTGGGCGCGGTAGAAACGGTCGTCAATGGCCAGCGCGGTGATCACGTCTTTCCCGTGGAGCAGGCGGTGGTGGCGCTGGATATCGTGGAACTCGATAGCGAAGCAGTCGGCGGAGGCGGCCAGTTCGTGCTCGGTGAGGAGCAAGGGCGAGGGGCTGCCCTGCTCGCGCCACCAGCGGAAGATGTCTTCGCCACTGGCCAGTTCGCGGGGGGAGATTTCGCTGAGCACGCACAGGATGTTGATATCTGAGAAGGCGGCGTGGTGGTCGCCCGTGGCGGCCGAACCATACAGGATCACGGAAACGAGGCGCTCGCCGTAGGCCTTCTGGAGTCTTACTACGATTTCGGTGAGTAGCTTTTCCATAGGGTGCTTACCAATCGCTGGAGGCGCCGCCGCCGCCCGAATCGCCGCCGCCGAATCCGCCGAATCCGCCATCGCCGGAATCGGGACCGCCGAATCCGCCGGAACCGCGCCCGCCCCAAGATCCGCGAGACATCATGTTACCCAGAATCAGGCCGGCCAGCATGCCGCCGCCCCCGCCTCCGCCGTAGCCGCGCGGGCCGCCGGCGCGAAAAAGGAAGAGCAGCAGGGCGATGCCGCCGAAGATCACGGGCCAGGGAAACGAGGCGGTGGGAGATTCCTGAATGCGTCGCGGAAGTTGCGCCGTGAGGGTGACGTTTTTCGCCTTGGCGACGGTGCCGCCGATGGTCTCCGCGGCGGCCATCAGGGCTTCGCCGTAGCGCTGCTGGCGCAAAGCGGGACGCATTTCGCGCAGCACGGAGCCCGAAAATCCGTCGGTGACGAATGGTCCCAGACCGTCGCCCACTTCCAGCCGGTTGCGGCGGTCATTGATGACCAGCAGGAGCAGCGCGCCTTCGTTCTTGCCTTTTTGGCCGACGCCCCAGGCGCGGTAGATGGTGTTGGTGACGTCCTCGATGGGCTCGCCTTCAAGGGTGGCGATGGTGACCAGGGCCATCTGCGTGCCAGTGGAGGTCTCCACAGCCGCGCAGTAGGCTTCCAGTTGTGACTTGCTGTCGGGGTCTATGACCCTGGCGAAATCGCTGACATAGCCCTGCGGCTTAAGGGCTTTCCAATCTACTGCCGAGCCCACCCAGGCGAACAGGCCCAGCAGGACGCTCACCCGCAACCAGTGCTTCATTGTGATCTTCCAGTCTACTACTCTGGCGTGGTGGATTCGCGGGGCCGGGTCTGGTAAAATAAGGCTTCGCTTTTGTTGGGACGTCGTCTAACGGTAAGACTGCAGCCTCTGGAGCTGCGTATCGGGGTTCGAATCCCTGCGTCCCAGCCATTCCCCCGCCATTCCCCCAACCATCCTAATCGAGGGCACTTCTGACATCGGTCCGGCAAAAATCGAGGCCTTTGTATAGCAGCCGTTCGGCGGTGGTCTTCGCCAGGGCATACGAAAAGCAGTCTCCAAAGTTGAGCGCCGCCGGATGACGGCCTCTGCCGTAGGTCCGGTACGCGTATCGCGCCCATTCTAATTGGTCGCTATCGACGGGCACAGCCTCTATGGGCAATCTCCGAAGCAGCCCGTCTAACTCCCCTGGGCCCTCGTGCCCAAAGCGATTCTCCAACACAATGCCGGCCTCCAATATCGAGGCTACCGACATCAGCCGCTTCGAATCCCGGTCAATGGCGCGTTCATACTCTCCGGCATCGGACTCGCCAGTCATCACCGCAATCAGCGCCGAGGTGTCAATCACCATTAGTGCGGTAGCCCTTTCTCGTCGTAGCCCAGAATCTCATCGGCGGACCGCGCGTCCAGGACCGGAAGACGGGACAGGCGCAACCGTACCTCACGCAGGATTTCACCGGCGGTGCTAGGCTTCGGCCGCCGTTGCCGCTGGCGCTCCAGCCTCTCGCGCAGCGCAGCCACCACGGCTTCCGTCAGCGTTTCCCCCGTCACCGCTGCCAACTCCCGGGCAAGCCGGTCCGCCTCAGCGTGTTTGATATTCAACGCCATAGCTACATTCTACACTAGCGTCTTTAATCTTCCTCAACTAGGACCATCCTGTCCTAAACTGAACGCGTTGATGCCGCCGCTTAACGTCCGGCCTTCGCCTTCTTACCCTTCACTCCGTATTCCGTGATCTGCCGGATGAAATCCACCTCTTCCTCCCGGTAGGGTTTTCCGTCTTTTTGAAAGACATCGTGAAACCACACGGCGGGCTCCCGGTCCGTGTAAGGCTTTTGCCAGGAATCCCATGGCAGGTTAGTCTGCGACTTGCCGTTGACAAAGCCCCAGTTGATCATCGCCACGTTGTACTTCTTGCCAATCGGCAGAATCGCCTGAAACGTGCTGCCCATGGGCCGCGCCATGTACTCTGTGCAGAGTATCGGGCGCTTCCAGGCCTGTAGCCACAGGACGCGCTTTTCGAACTCCGCCGGCCCGTCGTAGTTGTGGAAAGAGATCACGTCGCTTTGCTCCAGTTGGATTTTCTGGAAGGCATCCAGCTTCTCCTGGCTCGACCAGTCGCCCTTCCACACGCCGCTGGTCAACGGCTGGGTTGGCAGCATGGCCCGCGCCCACGCGAAGACTTTGGGCAGTAGCGCCAGCACCAACTGCGACTTGTTCGGCGGCTCCAGGCTCTTGTACGACGAATCGTTGAGATTGTCCGGCTCATTCCACAAATCCCACCCCAGCACGCGCTTGTCGTAACGGTAGGCCCCAATCATCCCCTGCACATATTGCCGCAAGCGTTCGGCCTGCGCCGGATCCCTCAGGGCCGCCGCGCCGGGGCTCTGCACCCAACCCGAATTGTGCACGCCGGGCTTCGGCGCCCGCTGCTCGTTAATATCCGGGAACGGGTCCCAGCAGGAATCGAAAAGCACGAAGATCGGCTTGATCTTGTGGCGCTCGGCGATGCTCAGGAATTTATCGATGCGCCGTTGGTAGGCCGCCGAATCCTGCTTCCACGCCAGATCGTGCATGAACACGCGCATCGTGTTCATGCCCAAACCCTCGGCCCAGTTGAGTTCGGTATCGATCCAGACCGGGTCGAACGTGTCGGCCTGCCACATCTCAAGCTGGTTAATCGCCGTGGCCGGCAGATAGTTGCTCCCCACCAGCCAGGGCTGCTTGGCATACCAATCGTTGGCCGCCTTCTCCGTCCAGCGGACCGGCTGCGCCATGGCGGCACAGGCCAGCGTTAGGGCAATCAGGAATGATTTCATTGCCCACGATGATAACGTGCAGCGGCAGCAGTCTGCACGGCGGCACGGCGCTCCTGGCGAAACTGCGCCACGAAGGCCTCGTCGTTGGGGGCAGCCTCACCGTGAGTAAACAGGCGGAGCCGTCGGCGGCCTGCGCCAGCATCGCCACTGGCAGTTTCACGGATCCCTCTTTGCTATCCTGAATGAAGATCCTCCCGTAAGGCCGG
>JANYJN010000439.1 GCA_025358475.1 Candidatus Solibacter sp. | reverse complement strand
GACGATTCACCGCGCTCTACGGCGGCGGGCCGGTCCCAGCCTCTCCAGGGGCCCAGCAATGCCTCGCGCTGGGTGTCGAAACCCGCCAGGCGGTCGGAGCAGGCGAAATATGCAAAATGGTCGCGGCGTTCGCGGTATTCCGTCTTGTGGTAGATCACTTCGTCATCGAGTTCGACTTGGCCGATACTGAAGTTGCGCTGAAAATTGGTGGCGTCGTCCTGCGCGTCCCACAGACAGAATTCGATGGAGGAGAAAACCGAAAGCGATGCCGGCGCCAGGCGGTTGTTGGTCACCGTGAGCTGCCAGATTTCGAGGTTCTCGTCGAGCGGAACGAAGTAGCGGGTGCTGGCCGAAATACCGTGGTATTTGGACCCGATGATGGAGTAGCCCATGCCGTGACGGCACTCGTATTGATCGAGATCGCGGCAGGTGGGCATCCACGAAGGGGACCAGTAGTCGCCCTTCTCGTTGTCGCGCAAATAGATGTAGCGGCCGCCGTAATCGAGCGGCACATTGTTATAACGGGACCGTGTGATGCGGCGCAGACGGGCATCGCGATAAAAGGAATATCCGCCCGCCGTATTGGAGATGATGCCGTAGTATGCCTGGCAGCCCAGGTAGTTGATCCAGGGCAGGGGCGTATCGGGCTGCGTGATGACGTACTCCCGGTTCTTATCGTCGAAATAGCCGTATTTCATAGGATGCCTTCGTCTCCTTACTTACTAAGTCGCTCCATCATCTCGTAACAGACCCGGCTGTTGTGGTAGGGACACTTCCAAGGGCCCGCCAGGCAGGCGTCCGCGTCGTCCTTTTCGAGATAGGGCGCGCCCGCGGGACTTAGTTTCGCGTGCCACTCACCATGAACGCGGTCCACGATGTTTGTTTCGATATACTTCCAAACGCGATACGCCTGTTTTAGGAAATGTTCCTGGCCCGAGAGCTGATACGCATTGTAGAAGCCCACTACGGCCTCCGCCTGCGCCCACCAGTGCTTGTTGGGGTCCGTCATCAGGCCCTTAGAATCGGCTTCGTAGAAGAGGCTGCCGTCTTTGTCGAGACCTTCCTCATACACGGTCTGGGCCATGCGGAGGGCCAGTTTACGCGCGCGGTCGAGGAGCGCCCGGTCGCCCAGCACCTCGGCGGCTTCCTGGATCAACCAGCTACCCTCGATATCGTGACCGAAAGAGACATGATCGGAGAGAGAGTTCCACTGATTATCGAAGAACAGCTTGAAGTGTCCGGTGGCGTTGTCCACGATGCGATCCATGGTTACTTCGAGTAACTCTTTCTGCCTGGCCTCTAACTCGGGGTCCCTCCAGACGCGCAGCAAATTGGTATAGGCTTCCATGACGTGCAGGTGCGTGTTCATGGACTTGGGACAGTTGAGATCTTTTTCGCTGAGCCGCATGTCTTCCAGCGCGGACCAATCGCGGCCGCGGGCTTCCAGGTAACCTTTCCAGACGGCGTCGCGGCTATGACCTTCGATCAGCCGGAAAAGCCGTTGGGCAAGTTCGAGGCTCTCGGGTTTGGCGGTGGCGCGATAGTATTCCGCCAGGGCGTAAACGGCAAAGGCCTGGGCGTAGATCTGCTTGCGATCGGACAGGGGGTTACCCTGGTGATCGAGCATCCAATACACGCCCCCATACTCGGCATCCCAGAACTTCCGGACGATATAATCGTAAGCCTAGTCGGCGGTGGCGCGGTAAGGGGCGCCGACTAATCGAGACGCGGCCGAGAAGGTCCACAGGATGCGGCTGTTGATGACCGAGGCGCGGGGCGATTCGCGGTGGATGCGCCCGTCGCAGTCAATCTTCCCGTAAAAGCCGCCGTTTTCGCGATCCACCGTGTGGCGCATCCAAAACGGCAGTATGTTTTCCCGTAACTCTTTTTCAATCCGCGCAGCCCAATCCTGCCTGGTTGCCGGAGTCATGCCTACGCCTTCGCCATATCCAGGTTCTTCCGGATGAGCGCGATCCGCTGCTGCACGCAGGCGGCGCTGTACATGGCGTCGGGCGGCGTGTTCAAGACATAGTCGAGGAGCCGGTCCACGGTGGTGGCCGCGACATAGGTGCGCGTATCGGACGCACCATAGTAGATGAGCACGTCATCGCCGCGGCGCACCCATCCATTGGAAAAAGCTACGTTTGAGACATCGCCGACGCGCTCCTCGCCTTCCGGCGCCAGGAAATAGCCGCCCGGTTTGGCGATCACCTGGTACGGAGTGTCCAGGTCGCACAGGAAACAATAGAGGACATAACGCAAGCCGGCCGCGGTGTTGCGCACACCATGGGCGAGGTGCAGCCAACCCTTCGGGGTCTTCAGGGGCGCGGGACCGATACCGTTCTTGACTTCATTAATGGTGTGGTACTCGCGCCGGTCGAGGATCACCTCTTCGGCGATGACGGCATGCTCCATGTCCGGCGCCAGCCCCCATCCGATGCCGCCGCCCCGGCCCGCCTCGATAAAACTGTCCTGCGGCCGGGTGTAAAACGCGTATTGGCCATCGACGAACTCGGCGTGGAGAACGCAGTTGCGCTGTTGGGCTGAGGGTGTCCGCAGGTCGTCGAGCCGCTCCCAGACCTTCAAATCGTGAGTGCGCGCGATGCCGCACTGGGCCACCGCCGAGGAGAGGTCGCCCGGCGCCGCGGCAGCGTCTTTGCGCTCGGCACAGAACAAGCCGTAAATCCACCCGTCTTCGTGCGCGGTCAGGCGCATGTCGTAGACGTTAGTTTCAGGGTCTTCGCCGCAGGGCATGACCACGGGATAATCCCAGAAGCGGAACCCATCGATGCCGTTCGGGCTCTCGGCGACGGCCAAAAACGACTTACGGTCCGCGCCTTCCACGCGGGCCATGAGGACGACTCCGCCGTGCCACTCCATGGCGCCCACGTTGAAGACGGCGTTGATGCCGAGACGCTCCATTAAGAAGGGGTTGGTGGATGGATCGAGGTCGTAGCGCCAGAATAGGGGCGTGTGGGCCGCGGTCAGAACGGGGTACTTATGGCGGTGAAACCAACCGTTCAAATCGGGGAGCGCCTGATTGGCGCGCTGGGTCAGAGAATCGTGCGCCGCAAAGAGGCGCTCTCGCCGCAGTGGATAGTCTTCTTTCGTCATATGCGTGTAAAAACTCCTGCCAGGCGTTCCCCACCTAAGGGACGACGCACCACCATTTGCTCTACAACGCGACGGGGGCCACTTGCTCCGGTCCCGCAGTTTTTTCGGAGTACATGTTAGTCAGGTGGTCGTACCAGGCGAACTTCAAAGTGACCGACGTCACCACGACCACGGCCAGCGCGATCATCGCATTGTCGTAGCGACGAATCACCACATAGATGGGCAGCGCGACCAGACTTGTCTGCCAGGCGATGCCTACGACCACGTTGAACATATCGCGGAGGAAATCGGGATTCGGCTGGAAGGTGGGATCTTCCGCTTGCACTTTGGCGAGGACGGGTCCCCAGAAACCCCACGGCCGCACTTTCCGGTAAAAGGCCTTGAGCACTTCGTCGTCTTCGGGCTTGGTTAACAGCGTTCCCAGAAAGCAGCCGGCAGTGGAAATCGCCAGGATCAACGGGAACGCGTTCAAAGCTCTTACGTCCGGCATAGCCAGCGGGACCACCATGGATGCCGCAATGCCTGACACCATACCCCAGAAATAGCCGTACCCGTTGAAACGCCACCAATACCACTTGAGCACGTTAGCCGCCGTGTAACCGCCCCACAGAGCGGAAACGATCCACTGGATTACAGAATCGATAGAACCCACGAAAAAGCCAAAGGTAATGCCCAGGGCGACCACCGCGAAGGAAGCCACATAACTCAGCCGGACACAAAGGCGCTCGCTGGCTTGCGGGTTGATGAACTTCCGGTAAATGTCATTCACCAGATAGGGCGGCGCGGAGTTTACGGTGGCGGCGAAGTTCGACATGAAGGCGGCCAAAAGGCCGGCGATCAGAATACCCAGGAGACCGACGGGAACGAAATGGCTGAGCGCATCGGGCAGCACCATTTCGAAATCCATCTTGTCGCCCATGCGGCGGATGGTGTCGCTGTAGAACACGAGGGCGAGAATGGTAAGCCCGGTAATCATGAAGTAGCGCGGGACGTTCAGCACCACATTCACCACGGCGCTCATCATGGATGCCTCGCGCGGGTTTTTGGTGGAGAGGATGCGCTGCATGTCGTAATTCGGGGCGGGACCGGCGATAGAGAGCAGTACTCCTTTGAACAGCATCATCATAAAGAAGTAGCCGAATATGGAGTAACCGTCCTTGTCGATTTTGGTATTCACCGCATTGATAAGTCCCGACCAGTCCAGATTGAGATGCCAGCCGAAAAAGATCTGGTCCCATCCGGCGGGTACGGCGCGGCGCAGGGCCTCCGGGGAAACTCGCACCATGGCGATGATGCCGATGGCCAGCGACGCGATGGAAAGAAGGCAAAACTGAAGCACTTCCGTGATGACTACGCTGAACATGCCGCCCTTGACGACATAGAACGTGGTGATCGCCATAAGGATCAGCGCATACTGATTGGCGGAGAGGTGCCAGGGCAGGAAATCGGTTGCGAACTTACCAATGCCTTTGAAACCGTATGTCAGAAAGCCGATGACGCTGACCAGCGCAAAGACGACGACGATAAGGTGCGACAGCTTCGCGCCCCGGCCAGTGCCGAATCGCGTGGTGATCCACTCCGCGCCCGTGGTGACACCGGAACGGCGCAGCCACGCGGAGAGGTAGACCATGAGAAAGATCTGGTTGAAGACGGGCCACAGCCATGGAATCCACACGCTCTTGAGGCCATAGACAAAAAGTAAAGAGACCAGCCACATGGTACCGGCTATATCGAACATGCCGGACGCGTTCGATACACCGAGCACATACCACGGCAGGATATTGCCTCCCAGAAAGTAGGCCTTCGTGTCCTTGGACGCCCTTTTGGAAACCCAGGAACCCACGAAAACGGACGTCAACAGAAAAAAGACGATGATGATGATATCAACCGGATGTAAATGCACCGAGACCTCGATTTCCTAATTTGAGCCCGTCGATCACGGGTGTAGATTGCGCTCCATCTGAGCGTTCCAGCACTTCGTGAAGCCAAATCATACCAGAATGACCGCGTCCAGGAAACCCAAGGGTATCGCGGGGGACTATGCTCCCTGACGGTCACGGCTCCGATGGGGGTCATACCTATTGTTTTGCGCGTACAAAAGGCGTACAGGTTAAGCCTGGTGCGTAAGAAGTAGACCGCGATGCCTTCCGACCTGGCGAAGCTCGATGCGCTGCCGTTGCACTCGCGTACCCCCACGGAGTGGGCGCGCGCGGTGTTGGAAGACCCGATCCGCCTGTTGATGGATCACGCCTTTTTAGAAAAGAAGGCGGCCACCAACGCGCTGGAACTGCTGACGCGCTGGCCGGGCGACGGGATCCCGGGGTGGGTGGAGACCATGACGGGCGTGGCCAGAGATGAAGCGGCGCACCTGGCGCAGGTGACGCGCATCCTGCTGCGGCGCGGCGGGCGTCTGGACCGGATCCACAAGAACCCGTACGCCAACTCGCTGCGGCTACTGGTGCGGAAGGGCGACCCGGCGGAGATTTTGGACCGGCTGCTGGTATCGGCCGTGATCGAGGTGCGCTCTTGCGAACGGTTCGCGCTGCTGGCCGCCGCCAGCGCCGACGCGGAATTGGCGGGCTTCTACGAGGCGCTTTTTGCCTCGGAATTCGGGCACTACCGGGTGTTTCTGGAACTGGCGCGGAAGATGGCGGACCCGGCGGCGGTGGAGGCGCGGTGGCAACAGTTGCTCGCTTCGGAAGCGGAGATTCTGGCGGGTCAGGAGGCGGGTCCACGGATTCATTCCGGCTGCCCCACTCCGGCGGCCTGCGTGGTGGTGGATAATAGATCGCTGCCATGACTATCAAATCCGACTTCGGTGAGGTGCATCTGGATGTCCAGGCAAGTGCGCATCCATCCGCCTTGGTGCTGGAACCCGAGACTCCGTTCCGCATTCTCTTGCTCGGCGATTTCAGCGGACGCGCTGCCACGGGTTGGAAGCCCGTGGAAGTGGATCGCGACAACTTCGAGGAAGTGCTGGCGGGCGTGGGCCCCGAGTTCGGGGGCATGCGCTTCCAGCAACTGGATGATTTTCATCCGGACCGGATCTACCTGCAAAGCAGGCTATTCCAGGGGTTGCGCGAGGTGCGGCGGAAGCTGGAGACGCCTTCGACTTTTGCCGAAGCGGCCGCCGAGATTGGTGCATGGAGCCAT
>JANYJN010000426.1 GCA_025358475.1 Candidatus Solibacter sp. | reverse complement strand
CCTGTTTCTTGCCGGGCGCCTTTTGTCCACTGTTAGATGCCTGGGCCGCGGCGAGAGCAGTCGCGGGCGCCAGGACGGCGAAAATGGTTAACGTGAAGAGCAAGGCCGATTGAAGTCTCATAGAATCACTACTGCCACACTTCAATGCAGTTGGCGTGCCAAACCACACGGCACTCGTGGTCAAACGCCACAATGTTCGGTTCTGTACTGCTTAGCACTGAAAAGAAAGGGTGAACCTCCCTCCCGAAGTTTACAAATCACTCGGGCAGTGTAAAAACGATTAGTAATATTCCTTACGCTCACAGGGATTCCTTACACGATAAGCAATAGTTGCCTAGCACACCGTTTCGCGTGAAATGCGCCCCACCCGTACTCGCCAACGGTGTACACAGTCAGCGGGTTATATCATGGAGAGGTGTTTCGCCCCCTTCATTGCCTTCTTGTCCTCTCGTGCGCTGGTTCCCTGGTGGCGCAGTCCTTCCACGCTCCCGCGGGAATGCGGCCCGCCCAGCGCCGCCCTACCGGGGCGATCCTCCCCGGCGGGCGGGTCATCCAGCCCGAAGGGGAGCAATTTCTTACCGGTAGTGGCCCTTTTGGGCTAGCGATAAGTCCGGAAGGGAAATCCGTAATTACGGCAAACGGTGGGCCCGGCCGCAACTCGCTCACCATCCTGGAGCGCGGCAAGAACAACCACTGGGAGGTGCGTCACCTGCTGGCGCATGCCCAGGTCGAAGACGCCGACTGGCGCAGCGTCTTCATGGGAATCGCTTTTGTCAACGAGCATTCCGCCTGGGTATCGGAAGGCAACTCCGGAAAAGTCGACCTCTTCGATTGGAACAGCGCCGCTCCCAACGGGCGGCGGCGCGCCATCGACCTCAATCAGAAGGGTTATGACGACAGCTACACCGGCGATCTGGCGTTGGATAGCGAACGCGGCATGCTCTACGTGGTGGATCAGGCCAACTTCCGCGTCGCCGTGATCGATACGCGTTCCCGCCAGGTGGTGGCATCGGTGAAGGTGGGGCGCTTGCCCTTCGCCATGACGCTATCCGCCGACCGGCGCAAACTCTACGTCACCAACCTCGGCATGTTCGAATACCAGGCCGTGCCGGGCGCCGATATGGAGCAGGCCGGCGTCACCGGGTTGGCCTTTCCGGCCTTCGGGTTCCCCAGCGGCGAAGCCGTCGCCGGAGCCGAGCGCGCCACCGTCCGGGGACCGGTCAAAGTCCCCGGTCTGGGCGACCCCAACGTTCGCGAATCCAACTCCGTCAGCGTGGTGGATGTCTCGACACCCACGACGCCGAAACTCGCGACCTTCATTCGCACTGGTCTGCCGTTTGGACCCACTGTACACGGTGGCAGCAGCCCTTCGGGAATCCTGGCCGCGGCGGGGCGCGTCTTCGTCTCTAACGCCAACGACGACACCATTACGGTGATCGACGCCAAGACCGAAACGGTGGAAGCCGAGATCCCGATTCGCATCCCGGGTCTGGAACGCTATCGCGGGGTGCTGCCCATCGGCCTCGCTTATCACGAGAAATCCGGATGGCTGCTGGTGGCGGAAGCCGGGATCAACGCCGTGGGCGTGATCGATGTCAAGCAGCGGCGCGTGCTCGGACATATTCCAGCCGCCTGGTTTCCTACACGAGTAGTAATCGGCCAGGATACCGTGTACGTTGCCAACGGGCGAGGGTTCGGACAGGGTCCGAATGCGCCCCGCGGGTCGGCGCGCCACGGCTCCGTCTCCATATTCCCCTTGCCCGCAGCCGTTGAACTGGCGGTAAGGACCGCGTTCGTGATGGACGCCAACGGTTTCCGCCCGGGCCCCCAGGCGGAGCGGGAATTGCCCGCCGGCATCAAGCACGTGGTGCTGATCGTCAAGGAGAATCGCACCTACGATGAAGTGTTCGGCGATATTCCCGGCGCCATGGGCATGCCGGAAATTGCGCGCTTCGGAACCCGAGGCTACGTCGACGGGAAGCAGGGACGGTTCAGCATTCGCGACGTCAACGTCACCCCGAACCACCATGCCATGGCCGCCCGGTGGGCCATCAGCGACAATTTTTACACCGATAGCGATGTCAGCGTGGACGGGCATCACTGGCTGGTGGGGTCTTACCCCAATGCATGGACGGAAAGCTCGCTGATGGCAGCCTACAGCGATCAGAAGAAAGATTTTCGGCTGACTGCCGCGCCCGGGCGCCTGCTCTTCGCGGGCACTAATTCCTCCGTGCATCCCGAAGAGCAACTGGAGAACGGCACCCTCTGGCACCACCTGGATCGCCACCACATCACTTTTCGCAATTTCGGCGAGGGGTTTGAGCTGGCCGGCGCGGATGAAAGCAAAAGCCTGGAACCCACCGGCGCGCGTTTCCTCACCAATGTCCCCATGCCAGATCCGCTCTACCGCAATACTTCGCGCCAGTACCCCGGGTTCAATACCAATATTCCCGACCAGTTTCGTGCCACCCAGTTCATCCAGGAAATGGAAGGCATGGCGCTGCCCCAGTTCGTCTTCATCCACCTGCCCAACGACCACATGGCCGACGCCCGGCCAGCCGACGGCTATCCGTACGAAGAAAGCTTCGTGGCGGATAACGATTACGCGCTGGGCCGCATCGTCGAGTATCTTTCAGGGAGGAAGGAATGGAGCGAGACCGCAATCCTGGTGACGGAAGACGATGCCCAAAGTGGCGTGGACCATATCGACGCGCACCGCACCCTGCTGATGGCGCTGGGGCCGTGGATTAAGCCGAACTACGTCTCGCACGCCAATACCAGCTTTCCCGGTCTGCTCAAGACCATCTTCCGCCTGCTGGGGATGGGGCCATTGAATCTCTACGATGCCACGGCTACCGACCTCAGCGACCTGTTCGCGATGAAGCCGGACCCCGCGGTTTACAAAGTGCTGCCCGTGGATGAGCGCATCTTCGACCCGGCCACCGTTCGCCCATCCACCAGCGGGAAACCGGGGCCGCGGATGGACCGCCCGTAGGTCGGCGCCGATGAACGCCGATGAAAACTAGTAATGCTTATCGGCGTTCATCAGCGTTCATCGGCGGCCATAATGTTCTTCCCTGGTTTTTTGATAGGCGGTCGCCCGGCTTGGCACGGGAATTGCTCTTCGCATCACGAATTGTAAGAAGAACTGTAGAAAATCGCAGCATTTAAGAGGGTTAACCGCCCCTCGCTGTGCGGTTGCACGCAGGCACTGGGGCATATGCCACAAAAACAAATTCTTAAAGATCACGCCTTCACGCACGGCCTGAGCGACCCACAAATCGACCGTCTGGCTGGCATCGCGACGCAGGTCGCATTTGAGGATGACGAAATCGTCCTAATCGATAAGGCGCACTCCACATCTTTCTTTCTTCTGCTCACCGGCAGCGTGGTGGTGGAGTTGCGGACGCCGCAATACGCCGTTCGGGTGCAGGCCTTGGGGCCAGGGGATGTCTTCGGATGGAGCTCCTTGTTGGACGACCAGGACACGCTATTCCAGGTGCGGGCGCGGGAACACACCACCGCCTTGCAGATGGAAGGAGCCGCCCTTAGAGCCTGCTGCAAGAGCGATCCCAAGCTGGGTTCGGAGTTTTTCCACAGAATCCTGCGCGTGGTGGCGGGACGAGTGAAGGCCACCGAAGTGCGTTTCGCGGAAATGTGCGGCGTCAGGGTTTGATGGCCCAGTCCCCCGCGCCGCGCGCCCGTGGCGCGCACCAGTCGGGGTCCCCGGACGCTCAACTCCTTGGCCTGAGCGGTGGCGCCGCCGGCACCTTTCCTCTTGCATTGTCCCCTCCGCCCGAAGCATAATCTCACATTGCCGCTTTTGAGGAGAGGGATGCCCAAACGTGTCATTTTTATCACCATTCTGCTGGCCGTAGGCTGCCATAGAGACCGCGATAAGGCCATCAAGGCGGAGCTGGAATCGCTTCATAACTGCGCCCAGATGATCAACTCGGGGATTCGCCCCATCGCTGCCAAGCGCGACCAGCGCTTCCAGGGCAAGGTGGAAACTGCCTCCGCCGTCTGCCGCGGCGGCGACGTGGCAGCCCAGTTCCGGGCCACGCCGTGGGTGGATTGGGCCAACTACTGGGGCGCCGGCGACACCACATCCAAGGCGTCCGAATTCGTTAAGCAGGCCAACCACCTGGGCCCCACCGGACGCGGCATCGATGGCGCGCTGCTCGATCTGGAATATCAACGCATCGAACTGATCAAGTTCAATCTCTTCGACAACAATGGGACGTACCGGCAATATGTCACCGGCCGCCAGGGCGTGCCCGGTCCGGCCCTCAAGATATGGGCCCCATTGCGTCTGCCTCCCACGCATCCCAATTATCTCGACGTGGGTGGCGCGGGCGAACAGGTGTGCCGCGGCGAACTGATTCGCGCACGCTCCCTCACCGGCATCTGCAACGACATACGCAACCCGCTGATGGGGTCCACCGGCCAGCTCTTCGCTCGCAATGCCGAATTCGATGCCCTCTTCCCCGACCTGGGCCGCACCGAACTCACCAGCAACCGCCACGGCGACCGCCTCGCGCTGCTCAAGCCGGACCCGCAAGTGATCTCGCGCAAGCTCTTCACCCGCGCGCAATCCAAC
>JANYJN010000349.1 GCA_025358475.1 Candidatus Solibacter sp. | reverse complement strand
CTTGCGGCGCATGGCGCCATCGCCGGCGTCCAGAAACTTGCGCAACGGCTTCTCGATCTGGTCCTTGAACTCGTCCTGGGAAATCTGTTCCGTAGCCAGGGTTTTGAGATGCAGGATGTTGGCGGCGGGAATATTCCGTTTGGCCGCGTAGTACTGCCCCACGGAAACGCCTGCCGGCACGCGGTCATTGACCAGGATGAGAACCCGATCCTTCAGTGGAACGGATTGAGCGGCCGAGACCGCCGCGAAGATGAGCGTCCAGAGCAGCCTCATGTCATCCTTTCCTTTCGAGAACGGCCTGGCGTAGTTGCAGATATTTGCCGCCGCCTAGGGACTTGGCGACGCGTTTGGCCTTCCACAGGGCGCTTTGCCGCCAGCAGTGGGAGCGGCTGCCGGCTGCGAAACCGGCGGACCACTCTGGCCGCATACCGCGCTGCACCACGTAACGGCCCAGCACGCGGCAGCCGTTCAGCATCGCCACCAGCGCCGTCGGCTCGGAGGTGAATAAGGCCTCGATGCCCGCTGCGGCGGCCGATTCCCCCACGTCGCGCGAATAATATCCGCCGGGAACGGAAGCCACTTTCACCGTTTCGCCAAGCACGCCGGAAAGGCGGGCGAGACTCTCCCGCCACTCGCCATCCAATTCGGCGCGCGTCAACGCCGCCATGCGCGTGGGATGCGAGCGGGAATGGCTGCCGACGATGTGCCCGCGGCGGTGCAACTCGCGCAATTGCGCTTCGGTTAAGAACCCGGGTGTGCCGATGCGGTCCGTGGTGATGAAGAAATGGCCCCTCCAGCCGTGGCTTTCCAGCAGGTCGGCGATGGGGTGAAGGAAGCTCACGCCGCCATCGTCGAAGGTGAGCAGCACCGGGCGCCCTTCCAGTTTGGCCACCGTGCTCACCGCGGTAGTAGCGGCGGCGATGGCATCCAGATGGCGCTCGAAATCCTCGCGGCGCAATTTGTAGACGTGGGCGCCTTCGCCGGGGAAACCGCTGGATTCGAAATCGCCGTTCTCCACGACGTCGTGGTACATGATGGCAAGCGCCTGCATGGTGTCTCTTCCCATTAGAGATGAATCGGACCGTCGCCGTCACCGCGGTTGATGTGAAATTGGTCCTGCTGTGCTGGCAAAGGTGGTTTTCCCAGGCCTGCGCTCGCGCTCGGCTTGGTGGGGCGGACCCCCTGCGGGATGCTGACATCGTTATCCCGGATGCGGGACGAGGGCGTCACGCGCGGACCAGGGGGTCCGCCCCACGAAGTGGCATTGGGCTTCAGCCTGCTGCCGCCGGCCGCCTCGGCCAAGGCGGGCGAAAGCGCCAGCAGATAGTTGGACGGCCCGGGGCGGAAGCCGCTCTCCACCAGCGCCTTGGACCACGCCCCGTGCAACTGGTTGGAGACGATCAGATCGACGCCGCGCTGCTCTAAGTGCCTGGCGCCGGCCCGAATCACCGCCCCGGCCGATTCCGGCGGGGCCAGGCAATCCACAATGGTGCCCACCCGCATGTCGCCGAACTGCTTGTGCCCCTGCATCTGAGTATCCAGCAGGACGGCCCACCCGCCCGCCGCGCGCACGCGCAGGAAGCGCGGGTCGGAAGCTGGATAGAGTTGGTCCAGCGTGGCCGCGTCGCGCTCCCCGAGCAGGGCGTAGCCAGTTTGCGAGCGTTCCCAGACGTCGTCGGCCCACGGGGAGAACCCGGGCGCGAGATCGGCCGCGCCAGGCGGCAGGCGGCGAGAGAAGGGAGTGGTCAGGCCGAGCGCTTTCATGCCCAGCCAACCGGCGCCGGTGTAAGCCGCAGCGTCCAGCACGGCGCGCCTTAGCGGGCTGGTCCGCAGCGCCCGGATGTGGCGAAGGAATGAGAAGGGATGTACCACTTTGAAGTAAAACGGAACCGCGCACATGCTCCAGCCCAAGCGTTTGAGCATCTGCGGCAGCGGCTGGTCCCAGCCGCCCATCCCTAGCCCGTAGAGCCGCGGCTCGCGGGACAGCGCGTCGCGCACCATGCGCAGGCCCAGCATGGCGTAGGCGCGATTGACGATGCCTTCGGAGAGGGGCAGCCGATAGTGTGCGGCCGGCAGCGTGCCGCCGCCCACCGAGAAATGCTGACGGCGCAGGATGTAGCCGCCTCGCACCATGCTCCCTTCCACCGCCAGAAAAAGTTCCATGCCAGGCATCCAGCCCGGGTCCGGAGTTTCCGGAAACTGTCGATCGGCCACAGCGCCGCCGGCCAACAGCCCGTCGCCAGCCAACAGCCTTTGGTTGAACTCGCGGACCGCCGGAACGGCTTCCTGCGTGTACGCCACTATCTCCAGAGACATCAGACGCCGCGCTTGGCGGAGACCAGGAGGGCCAGACCCCCCACGGACTTCGCCTGGTCCATTTCCTCGGGCAAAAACTCGAATCCATATTCCTCTTCGAGGGCCAGCACGAGGTTCAAGTGATGCACCGAATCCCAGCTCTCGATGGTCTCCGGGGAGGAATCCAGAGTGACCTCGGCCTCCAAAACGTCGGAGGCGATTTCGCGAACCCGGCTAAGAACTTGCTCATCCATAGGTCAGTTTGATTCATTATGACATTGTGAGACATAAGGTTCTGCTGATGGCGCGGGAATTGGGGTTGGGCGGTACGGAGCGGCAACTGGCGGAGATTGCGCTCGGGCTGGACCGCGACCTGTTCGAGCCCCACGTGGGCTGTTTCACCAGCGGCGGGTTCCGCGCCGGGGAACTGCGCCAGGCCGGGGTGCCGATTCTGGAGCTGGGAGTGCGGTCGCTGATGTCACGCTCGGCGGTAGAGGGCGCGCGCCGCATGGGGGCGTACCTGGCGCGCCACGATATCGGGCTGGTACATGCTTTCGACGTGCCGCTGGACCTGTTCGCGGTGCCGGTGGCGCGCTGGTACCGGACACCGGTGGTGCTGTCCAGCCAGCGCGCGCATCGCGATCTGACACCGGGGGTGACGCGGCATCTGCTGCGCGTGACGGACCGTATGGTGGATGGAATCGTGGTCAATTCGCGCGCCGTGGCGCGGGAGCTCACAGAACACGACGGGGTGCCGGCTTCCATGGTGCGCCTGGTTTACAACGGCCTCGATACCAGCGTCTTCCGCCGCGATGGGGAACGGGCTGCACTGCCATGGGACGATGCGGCGGCGGTGATCGGGATTGTCTGCGCGCTGCGGCCGGAGAAGGGGTTACACACCCTGATGGAGGCCTTTCGTAAGGTGAAAGCGACGCGGCCCGGCGTGAAGCTGGTGATTGTGGGCAGCGGTCCGATGTTGGCGGAGTTACAGGCGGCCGGCGACGCGGATTGCCACTTCCAGCCGGCGGAGCGGAATGTCGCGCCGTGGCTGCGGTCGATGGACATTTTCGTGCTGCCCTCGCTATCGGAAGCGCTCTCCAATTCGCTGATGGAGGCGATGGGATGCGGTTGCTGCCCGGTGGCGTCGCGCGTGGGGGGCAATCCGGAACTGGTGACGGATGGCGAGACGGGGCTGCTGTTTCCGGTAGGCGATGCGGACGCTCTGGCGGCACGGCTGGCGCTGTTGTTGGACCAGCCCGACTACCGGCGCCGGTTGGCGGAGCAGGCCGAGCGCCGGATGCAGGAGCATTTCACTCGCCGGCAAGCGGCGCGGACGATGGGCGGGGTTTACCAGGAGTTCCTGGCGCGGTTAGGGCCTGTTAGGAAACTACCTGTTCCATCTCAGACAACCGCTCCCTAACCCGGCAAAGCCGGAACCAAACAGACAGTGTATTTGACGCGGAGGCGCAAAGACGCGGAGAGAAGAACGCAGAGGACGACGGAGGAAAGTCAACACCTGAGAACGCGGAGGCAGCGGAGAGACGTGGGCTGGCGCCGCGCGAGTCTTGGCGGGAGTCGGCGCCTATTTCGGCTTGCGGCAGGGGCCCGGCCAACATTGGCGGCGAATGACGGGCGTGAGAATTCTGCCAGAAAGTTGCGGAATTCAATTATGTAGGTACTGACGGTCGCGGCTCCCAGCGCTTTCGCCTGCGAACCGCACTATTTCACAGCTTCTCAGCCAGCGATCGGCAAAGTTGGGTCTTAACGGCCAGGCGGGCGGCTCGGGGGCGGGCTCATGCCGGGCGCCCCTGTCTGTTGGGCCGGTTGCGGCGAGCCCATATTGCCCGCCGGGGTTCCGCCCAGGCCCGTGGCGTTCGGATTGGGATACCGCTTCTGCTTGGCCGGGTCGTAGATGAACTCCCACTCCTGGTATAGAGTGCGTTCGTTGTATACCTTCACGCCCTCGCCTTCCGCCGTGCTGGCCACTCCGGCGATGCCGCCGCCGAAGGTCTGGCCACCCGGATTACCCTGCGGCATGCCTCCCGGCCGGGGAGTGGTCAGGATGTTGCGGATCATGTCGGCTGCCGCGTTGCCCTGGCCAGTCGTCGTGTTGGGCTGCGGAAAGCCTTGCGGCATCCCGTTCGGCCCCGGTTGAGGCGGATAAGGCGAGCCGCCGCCTGAATTGCCCGCTGGTCCGGACTGTCCGGTCCCCGTTTGGCCTGGATAGCCCGGGTTGGCGCCCGGGGATCCGCCACCGACAAACGAACCGCCGCCCCCTACGAACCCGCCGCCACCGCCCACGGAGGTATTGCTGGGATTCGACGGGTTGCCGGGCTGGTTCGCGGTGCCGCTGGAGCGGCCCCCCGGCATGCCGGGCATTCCTGGATACGCCGGGCGTCCCGGGTACCCTGGCTGTCCGGGGATATTCGCGCCGGGCGGAAAGCCGGGCTGGCCGGGTTGTCCCGTGGGAGAGGTTCCGGGAAACGCCTGTGGCCCGCCGTCCGGCCCTTGGCCAGGGAGGGGGTTCTGCCCGCCCGAGAGGTCGCCGCCGGCCGGTCCTTGGCCCGGCGTGCTCCCCGGCATGGTAGAGTTGGCGCCTTCGCTGGTGCGCCGGCGGTCGCGCGGATTGGCGGCGCCACTACCCTGACTTGGGTCCTGTGATCCGCCGAGCCCGATCTGCTCACCCACGAATCCGTTCGGTGTTTTGGCCTCGTCCTTGCCGCCCGGTCCATTGGGTTTGGTCACCTTGGAATCCGTGAGCATGCCACCCTGGATATGGATCAAGCGCCACTCATCTTTACCGGTCATCGGGTCTAAGTAGCGCTGGCGCAGGAAGCGCTGATTCTGAAAGCTCTCCAGATCCTTGATCTCGGCGGGGTAGCGTTTCGCCTTGGTGACAAAAAGCTGGATGGCCCGCTTGTAC
>JANYJN010000302.1 GCA_025358475.1 Candidatus Solibacter sp. | reverse complement strand
CGCGGTGGCTGACCCGTATGTGATCCGCATCGAGCCTTACTTCTACATGTACTATCTGGGGCAGGATCGCGCGGTGAGGCAGCGCATTGGCGTGGCGCGGAGTGGCGACGGCGTTCACTGGGAGAAGCTGCGGGCGAATCCGGTGGTGGAGATGGATGAGGAAGAGGCGGGAATCGGCGAGCCCGCGGTGTGGCAGTCGAACGGTTTCTACTGGATGCTCTACACGGTCCGGGATTTCGCCGAGAACCGGTATCTACGGCTGGCGCGTTCCACCGATGGCGTGCGCTGGACGAAGCTCGCGGTGCGGTACAAAGGGACGCAGGCTTGGAACTCCAAGGTGATCTGCGACCCGACGGTGGTGGTGGAGGGCGGCCGGATCCTGGTGTGGTTCGGCGGCGGGGACGTGGCATCCCCGGATGAGAACCTGCATGGGCAGATCGGCTTTGCTACGCTAGCCAAGTGAACGTCGGCATCACTTGTTATCCAACCTACGGCGGCAGCGGGATTGTCGCCACCGAACTGGGAATGGAACTGGCCGCGCGCGGGCACGAGGTCCATTTCATTACGTATGCGAACCCCATCCGCCTGGACCCGGATACGCCGCGCATCCACTATCACGAAGTGGAGGTCTCTAACTACCCGCTTTTTCAATACCCGCCGTACTGCCTGGCGCTGGCGGGGCGCATGGCGGATGTGGCGGAGACCTATCGTTTGGACGTACTGCACGTGCATTACGCGATTCCGCATTCCATCGCGGCCATGCTGGCGCAGCAGATGGTGGCGAGCGCGCGGCGCTTGCCGTACATCACGACGCTGCACGGCACCGATATCACGCTGGTGGGGGCGGACCCCTCGTATTTTGAGATCACCAAGTTCTCCATTGAGAAATCGGACGGGATCACGGCGATCAGCGAAGCCCTGCGCCAGCAGACAGTGGAAATATTCGGTGTGCCGAACGAGATCCGGGTGATCCACAATTTCGTAAATTGCGAGCTGTACCATCCGAACCACGAAAAAAAAGGCGCCGTGGCGTACGCGCCAGGCGGCGAGAAGCTGTTGCTCCACCTCTCGAATTTCCGGCCCGTGAAGCGCGTGCTGGATTGCATCCGCATTCTGGCGGAGGTGCGCAAAAGCGTGCCCGCGCGATTGCTGATGGCGGGCGACGGCCCTGAGCGCCCTGCGGCGGAGCACCTGGCGCGCAGCCTGAAGGTGGATCAGCATGTACTGTTTCTGGGCAAGCAGAATCACGTGGAGCGGCTGATCCCGCTGGCGCATGTGCTGCTGATGCCAAGCGAGATGGAATCGTTCGGCCTGGCGGCGCTGGAGGCGATGGCCTGCGGCGTGGTGCCGGTGGCGACGCGCGTGGGCGGGGTGCCGGAGCTGATTACCGACGGCGAGGACGGGTATCTGGAGGCGGTCGGCGATATCCAGGCGCAGGCGGCGCGGGTGGTGTCGCTGCTCACTGACGAAGCGCTGCACGGGCGCATGGCGAAGGCGGGAAGGTGGAACGCGGGCGAGCGATTCTGTTCGGACCACATCATTCCGCGGTACGAGAAGTATTACAGGGACGTGGTGAATGCTTCGCTATGACGCCGCGTGCGTCACCGGGAAGACTTATGCCACGCGGCTGGCAAAGTTCCAGGCGTGGGCGACGATGGTGCGCAGATCGGCGTATTGCGGCGACCAGCCCAGGCGGTCGCGGAGTTTCCGGCTGCTGGCGACCAGCGCGGGGGGATCGCCTTCGCGGCGCGGGCCAACCACGTAAGGAACTTTCTTGCCGGTGACTTCCTCCACTGCGCGAATTATCTCCAGCACGCTGCTGCCGGCGCCGGTGCCGACGTTGAACTGGTCGCTGGGGCCGCCGTTCAGCAAATACTCGACGGCCAGGATGTGCGCCTGCGCCAGATCGTAGACGTGGATGTAATCGCGGATGCAGGTGCCATCCGGGGTCTCGTAGTCGTTGCCGAAGACGGTGATGGGCTGGCCGGTCTTGACGGCGCGGAGGACGAGCGGGATCAGGTGCGTCTCGGGCTCATGCTCTTCGCCGAGCGCGGCTTCGGGATCGGCGCCGGAGGCATTGAAATAGCGCAGGCAGACGCTGGTGAGCCGATGGATCCGGTCGAACCAGCGGAGCAGGGTTTCCACCATCACCTTGGATTCGCCATAGGGGTTGATGGCCTGGATGGGAAAGGTCTCCAGGATGGGCGAGGTGTGCGGCGTGCCATAGACGGCCGCGGTGGAAGAGAAAACGACGTGCTTCACACGGGCCTGCACCATGGCGTCCAGCAGGGAGAGCGAGCCGGCGACGTTGTTGGTGAAGTAGCGGGCTGGTTCGCGCATGGATTCGCCGACGGCGATGAAGGCGGCGAAGTGGATGACGGCGTCGCACTGCTTGGCCTTCATGAGGCCGGTGAGCGCGGCGGTGTCGGCGAGAGAGATCTCATGCAGCCGGCCGGCGGGCACGTTGTGGCGGTAGCCTTTAGAGAGATTGTCGACAACGGTGACGTCGTGACCCTGCCGGAGCAGGAGGCGGACGGTGTGGGAGCCGATGTAGCCGGCACCACCGGTAACCAGAATTTTTCTTGGAGTCACAGGGTATGAACTCGATTGTAATAGGATGACGGCGCAATACCAAATGGAGTTGTGCTGTTTGTGCAGCTTTTGGGCTGGTAGGGACGATATACTCAATCTCAGCCGGGCGCACGGAAGCCTTGAATGAGTGAAGCGCCCGGCTGAAAGAGGATTGCCGGAATGAAAAACCGCGTATTCGTTTTCAGCGCAATCGTGATGTTAGTGTGTTTGAGCGCCGCCGCCAACGCCACCGACTTGAACGGCAAGTGGAAAGGGGACATGAAAACCCCTAACGGAGACAGTCTGGAGATCAACTTCAACTTCCAGGTGAGTGGTGAGAAGTTGACCGGCACGGTTGCCAATAGCTATGGCGAGGAGCAAATCACCGAAGGTATGGTGAATGGGGATGCAATCTCTTTCGTCATTTTGGCCGGAGGCGGGCAATTCAAGATCAGCTACAAAGGCAAGGTGGTGGGTGAGGATTTGAAGTTCACCGTTACCATCGGCGATATGGGCGACGGGGAGTTGACCGCCAAACGCGTCAAATAACCCTCGGTTTCACCATTCGCAAGCGATCTTGCTACGGTCGCGGCGCCGGCGAGGTGCCGGCAACCCTTTCGGCCCGAACGATAAATCTGCTGGGGGCGGGACCGACGAAGTAGAACGGGTAACAGGTGACCAGGGTCAGGATCTGGTTTTCGGTGGGATTCAACACGGCGATATTGTCGGGCCGCACGATGCTGGTGGAGACCACGCGGTAACGGAACTCGCCAAGTACGGTGGTGAGGGTAACCGCGTCGTCCCGGCGGATGTTTCGCAATGGCCGGAAGAACGTGTCGCGGTGCCCGGAAATGCCAACGTTTCCCGGCTGTCCCGGTAGCGCCGTACCGGGGATGTGGCCCACCGCCCGGCGGAGGGCGGAGGCGCCGACCCCTTCGATGACGACGGCCGACAGCGCGAGACGTGGAATATCGAGGCGGCCAATCAGGCCGTCGGCCCGGGCAGGCGGTAGCGGAACCGGCGGTGCGGCGGGGGGTGAGGTTTGAGGTGTCCTGGGGCTGGTCTCCTGGCTGACGGAGAGTAGCCGATCGAGGCGGCGATCCTCGGCTTGCTGGAAATTCCGGGCGTCCAGTAGAACGTAGGCGCACCAGGCGAGCAGCGCGAGGCCAGCGGCCAAGAGCAGGCGCTGCGTCCAGCGCAGAATGCTCCGTAGCGGCTGTTTCGCAAACCGCAGCCTCATTTGCCGGTGACGTCCTTGGGCGGCCGCAATGCATCACCGGCGATGTAGCCGGCCCGGGCGCGTACGAAGAGCTTGCCGGCGCCCGCTGCCGCTCCCGTGGTTACGCGAATGGTCCGGTAGGCGCCGGGTTGCGCCTTACCGGCGGAATGGTATCCGATGGTGTATTGATGGCGGATGTCGCGCGCGATTCGTTCGCAAATGGCGACCGCCTCGTTAAATTCCTTTGGGAAGAAGGCGTCGCCGCCGGTTTCGGCAGCGAGACGGCGAAGCACGCCCGGATTGCGGTCGGCATCCTCCTCGCCGAAGATGCCGATGGTGTAGATCAGGGCGGTGGATTGCGCGGCCATTTTCACGACCTCGGCCAGGGTATGCTTGCTGGCGTTGTCGCCGCCATCGCTGATGACGATGAGGACTTTCTTTTCGCGGGTGCCGGTGCGCAGGCGGTTTCGCGCCTCGAAGATGGCGTCGTAGAGCGCGGTCATGCCGCGGGTGGGAGCGTTGGCGATGGCGCTGGTGAGATCCTCGGGGCGGTTGGTGAGGGGGATAAAGTCTGGCAGGCCGAGGGTCACCTTCTCGTTGAAGTTGACAACGAACATTTCGTCGTCCGGGCTGCTGGACTCGACGAAGGTGCGGGCAGCGGCGATCACATCCCTGAGCTTGGGCCGCATGCTTGAGCTGTGGTCGACCACCAGCCCGACGGTCACGGGGATGTCTTCATGGCGGAACAGGCGGATGGATTGGCGGACGCCGTCTTCGTAAACCGCAAAATCCTGCTCGTGCAGATCGGGGGCAAACCGGCCCTTGGAATCACGCACTGTGGCGTTCAAAACGACCAGATCCACGTTGACGGAGATTTGGAAAGGATCCTGAGTTTTGATGGGTGGTGGAGCCTGCAGTTGGGCGCGTCCCGCGAGACCGACGAGGAGGAGCAGAGGAAGGGCGTTCACGTAATAACCATCCATACCCGCCTCCTGAGGATTCCTGGAGCCGGCGATAACCAGCCTGCCACGTTAGCGGGCAACCCAATGAGTGTAACTATTGTGGCACGATGCTGCCTTCTCTCAGTGGATCCGACTCGCGCCTTGGTGCGGCGCGCGCAGGGTGGCGCGCCGCACCGGGGACCGAACGCGCGGTTATGAAAGGCGCTTTGCGGTGAGGCGGAGGGCAAGGGCGCCACCGAGCGCCATGAGCCCGAACAAAGCCAGCAGAGGTAAAAGACTGGCAGTGTGAGGCAGCGCCCTATCGGCTTCCCCGGAAGACGGGGTAACTGCAACCGGCGCTACCGCGGCGACTTCAACCGGCGCCGGAGTAACCACCTCGGCGAGCTGCATGTCGTCTCCGGTCGGGTTGACGGCCATGACCGGGGCGGCTCTCATCTGTGCCACCAGCGGCTCGTCGGACGACTTCATAGGCTCGGCGCTGTCGGGAGGAAGTTCGGCCGAGGTATAAAGCACGGGCATGTTACCGGCCTTGGCGAGCGTCGTCGCTCTGGCCTTGGGATAGACCAATTCCTCGCCCCAGTTTCTGCCAGGGTAGAACCAGGCGCGCAGGGCTTCGGGCTCGCCGGCGGGCCGTTCCGTGAATGTAACAACCGTCTTGTCGGTGGCTTTCAGGCGATAGTTCGGGATCGCCAGAATGGTGGCGTAGATCACGGTTTCGGTTTGGTTGAAGATTTGGACAATATGGCGGTCAGCCTGAGAATCCATGATCTTGAAGACGTAGGTGCCGGCGGGCAAAACGGCCCAGCCCTCCAGGTGAACCCCCGGAATCTCCACGGGACCGCTGAAGGTCATCACGGTCTTCCTGTTCCACTCGTCGGCCCTGGCACTTGGTGCAAGTACCGCGGCGGTCAGCGCCACAAAACATACCGTCGTTGCTGCTTTGAAAAGCTTCATGTTATTTCTTCCCCTTCCTAAATTTTCAGATTTTGAAGTTTCTGCCGTTCACTGCTTTCGGCGTGAGGCAGATTTTGGCGGGCAGGTCCCGCGCAAATGTAGAAGCATGCCTGGGTCCATCGTGAGCAAATTCACGTAAGCCGGTAAGCGGCCGAGCCCCCAGGCGTAGGTCATCCTTTAATCCGGAAGTTAGTGACGCTTGACCATAATCCAACCGCCTGGAGTAGCCACACGCAAACGGCGACCACAACAACGATGTTCAAGATGGTTTTGATGCTGGAGGCCATCGGGATATACCTGTTGATCAGGTATAAAGCGACTCCAACCACTATCAACACAACGACAAGATTAAGCAAAGGCATTTTGTAGTGCTCCTGGGATTAGGTAAGAGCATTCCGAAGCCCAATCGGGGGCGGGGCGGGGAAGGCGCGCCTCTGCAAGGTTCGAACTGTGCACAAGTTGCCGGATGAACTGTGCGATGCGGTCCTGTTCGGCCAAATATGTTGGATGCTACAGCGGGGGAGTGTGCGTGGGGCAGGCAGAAGGGTCGGTTGGCGCTATGGGGAGAAAGTGGCGGGGTGGCGACTAGGGCCGCCACCCGTCTAACTGCACCGGACTACGCGGGGGTACACCAGGTTTGTCTACCGCGACACGGTGATGGCAAGGCTGACGGAAGGGTAACTGCGGTTGTAGAGGTAATATCCATCGTCGTAGTCGATGTAGACATCATCGGAGTTATACCAGTCTTCCGGCCAGTATTCCGGATATGGATCGACCAGCAGGAACGAGAAGCCGCCGTAGAAGAAACGCGGATATCCCATATACATAACGGGGCGGGTTCGCATGCGGAAGAAGTGTTGGCTGCCGAAACTGAGATTGAAGCTATCCTGGGGGACGTAGTACCCGCCGTAACCTCCGCGCTGCTCCCAGGTGCGATGGTCGGAAGACCACCGTTGGGCGCGACCCTCCTGCCAGGTATTGTGCGCCTGCCAACCGCCGCCATGCTGTAGCCATCCTCGCTGTTGCTGCCATGATTGGGCCTGCTGCTGGC
This sequence comes from Candidatus Solibacter sp., assembly GCA_025358475.1. Classification (GTDB taxonomy): domain Bacteria; phylum Acidobacteriota; class Terriglobia; order Bryobacterales; family Bryobacteraceae; genus Solibacter. Next base: position 7,356 of record JANYJN010000302.1, on the reverse strand, counting down.
TGCGCTGGGGCTGCTGCGCATGCTCCTGATGCTGCTGTTGTTGCGCGCGCTCCTGTTGTCGGGGCTGCGGTGAGCGCTGCTGTTGTTGCTGCTGGGGTTGCTGGGCGCGCTGTTCCTGGCGCTGGGGCTGCTGCTGACGCTGTTCCTGGCGCTGGGGCTGCTGCGCGCGCTGTTCCTGTTGTTGCGGTTGCTGCTGACGCTGTTCCTGGCGCTGGGGCTGCTGCGCGCGCTGTTCCTGCTGTTGCGGTTGCTGCTGATGCTGTTCCTGGCGCTGGGACTGCTGCTGCTGCGGTGACCCGCCTTGCGGCCGGTCGGGCTTGCCCTGCCTGTCTCCTTGTCCATCGTGCTGTGCGTGAATGGGCATCATCATTCCGAAAAATAAGAAGACCGCTGCTGTAGTGGTTACTCTCACGAGTTTCATAGTAATTGACTCCTGTCGTGGTTGAAATGCGCACGCGGACAGCCATGCGCGAGTTCCGTCCGTTTCTCGGCGAATCGGCCTTACCAATGACGTGAGGTTGGTGCTGATCGTGCTATAAGGGAAGAGGTGTCGCCCTAAGCAGTGTAAGGTTTACCGGTCGCTCGCAGGAAGGTTCGCCGGGCTTGGCTCTCTCTTTGGAAGGCGCCACGCGGCAGCAAGATCTGGACAATAATGCCACACTCTGCGGCAAAACTCTACATAGCTCGGGAGATGATAATCACGACGGTGCGTGGACGCAAGGCGGCCGCGAAACAGAACGACAACCGGCTCCAGCCAATCATCTGGTGGGACAGTGGAGGAGACAAATGAAACTTATCGTTGCATGCCTGATGGTATGCGGAATTGTATCGGCCCAGGGGCCGCAGGTGCAAAACGAGAATGCGGCCCGGATGGCCGCGGGATCCCCGCCCATTTATCGCGTTACGGTGACCGCGCGGACTGCGAAAGCGATCAGCTATCAACACCGCAGCGGCGCTACGAAGATCGATTTCCGGGGAACCGATCTGATGCCAGGCGCTCGTGGCGAGGCCAAAGTGGAGAGCAAGCAGGGGCGCATCGCCATCGAAGTGGAATTCGACGGTCTGGAGGCGGCGACGAAAAACGGTACGGAATACCTCACTTATGTGTTGTGGGCCGTAACCCCCGAGGGCCGCACGTCGAACCTGGGTGAAGTGCTGCTGAATGGAACCAAGAGCAAGCTCGACGTAAGCACCGAGTTGCAGGTGTTCGGATTGGTGGTCACCGCCGAACCTTATTTCGCGGTGACGCAGCCGAGCGACCTGGTCGTGATGGAAAACGTGGTGCGCAAGGATACTGTGGGTAAGATCGAGGAGATCGACGCCAAGTACGAACTGCTGCAGCGCGGGCAGTATCAGCATCTGGCAAACCCACTGGCGCTGAAGGCGGACCGGAAACTGCCGCTGGAGCTTTATGAAGCGCGCAACGCGGTGCAGATCGCGCGCTCCATGGGCGCGGACCGTTTTGCGGCCGAGACCTTCCGAAAGGCTGAGAAGAGCCTGGCGGAATCCGAAGCCTATCAGAAACGCAATGCCGGCAGGAAGCCTGTAACCATGACTGCGCGGGAAGCCGTGCAGACGGCGGAAGACTCGCGGGCAATCGCGGTGAAACGCCAGCAGGAAGAGGCCCTGGCGGCGGAGCGGCAGGCGTCGATAGATCGCGAAGCACGCGCGGAGAGCGGCCGTGTACTCGCGCAGTCGGAGAGGGATCGCGTTACACGCGAGGCCGAAGCGGCGCGGATCAACGCGCAGGCGCTAGCGGAAAGCTTGAAGCGGGAAAATGACGCTCGCGTGGCGGCCGGCCTAGCCGACGCGGAGCGCCTGAGACTGGAAAACGAGGCGCGCGCAACGGCGGCGAAGATCGAGGCGGACCGTTTGAAGGCGGATAACGACGTGCGGATGGCGGCGGCGGGTGCCGAGGCGGACCGTCTGAAAGCGGACAACGACTCGCGGATGGCGGCGCAAGCGGAAGGCTTGAAGCGGGAAAATGATGCTCGCTTGGCGGCCGGCGTAGCCGACGCGGATCGCCTCAGGCTGGAAAACGAGGCGCGCGCAACGGCGGCGAAGGCCGAAGCTGACCGTCTGAGAGCGGACAGCGACTCACGGATGGCGGCGGCGGGTGCCGAAGCGGATCGCCTAAAGCGCGAGAATGAGGCGCAGAGAGCGGCTACACAGGCCGAACTGGCGAAGTTAGAGGCGCAGAAGGTGGAATTGCGAGTCATGCTGCTCAAGCAATTCAATGCCATTCTGCAGACGCGGGATACCGCGCGCGGCCTGATCGTGAACATGTCCGACGTCCTCTTCGACACCGGCAAGTCTACGTTACGGCCTTTGGCCCGTGAGAAACTGGCTAAAGTGGCTGGCATCGTCTCCGGGCACCCGGGTCTAAGGTTGGATGTAGAAGGCCACACGGACAGTGTGGGCGGGGATGCATACAACCAGCAGCTTTCCGAACAACGCGGCGAGTCGGTGCGCGGATATCTGACCCAGCAGGGGATGCCGGCGAGTTCGGTCACGTCGAAGGGCTTCGGCAAAACTCAGCCGGCGGCTTCCAACGATACGGTGCAAGGCCGGCAACTGAATCGGCGGGTCGAACTGGTGATCTCGGGCGAGGTTATCGGCACGGAGATCGGCAGAACAATCTCCGTGAAGTAGTAAACGTCGCGGGCTTTTCGTGCAGGACCGGCAGCGGTCCTGCACTCGCGGCGGCAGCGGCTGGGACGGAGATGTCATGAAGGATCTGCAAAAACCGGTTCGGATATGCCGCGCAGTCAGGCCCCTGGTTGCCCTCGCAGTGTCGGCGGCGATTCCGATGGCGGGGTTCGGCCAGACTCCGGCTCCACTCAATGTGACCGGCAAGTTGAAGTATCATGCCGAATCCGCGTTCGCCCCGATGTCCCTTGTGGGGGACGCCGCCTACGCCGCAATCCTGCAGGCGGACGACGCACCCTTGGAGTGGAAACAGGGCGCCGCGGGCTACGGCAAACGTTTTGGTTCCATGGTGGCCTGGTCCGCAATCCGTAACACTCTGGCTTTCGGTCTGGATGCGACGCTGCATCAGGACCCGCGATACTTTCGAGCGGGCGGCACCGGATTCTGGCGCCGGTCGGGACATGCGCTGCGCGGGACCATGCTCACGCGCACCGATCGCGGTGGCGAGACGTTATCCACCTGGCGTATCGGCAGCGCCTACGGTTCGGCTTTTATTTCCAACATATGGTATCCGGACCGGCTCAATACGGTTCGCCTCGGGTTTATCCAGGGTTCGGTAACGCTCGGATTCGATCTGATAGGCAATCTGGGAAGAGAGTTTTGGCCGGATGTCAAGAGAAAGGTGCTGCGCAGATAATGATGACGAATGCACACAAAGCTCGCCTACCATGGGCCGTATTTGGGCTGTTGTTTGTATTGTCGTGTCCGAACGCCTATTCTTACTCGCTGCTGACGCACGAGGCGATTATCGATTCCATGTGGGACAGTGGGATCAAGCCGCTGCTACTGAAACGCTTTCCGGCTGCCACGGCGGAGGAGTTAACGGCGGCGTACGCCTATGCCTACGGAGGGTGCCTCATCCAGGACCTGGGATATTATCCGTTCGGCAGTAAGTTCTTCAGCGATTTGACGCATTACGTGCGGAGCGGCGATTTCATCCGCAACATGATTCGAGAGTCTCAGGACCTCGACGAGTATGCATTCGCGCTGGGTGCGCTATCGCATTTCGCGGCCGACAACAATGGCCACCCCAGGGCGACGAACGTGTCGGTACCGCTGCTCTACCCGAAGCTGCGGGTGAAATTCGGAAATTCGATCACGTATGCCGACGACGCCTTATCGCACAGCAAGACGGAGTTTGCATTCGATGTATTTCAATCCGCCAAGGGCCGGTACGCTTCGGGGGCTTACAAGAACTTTATTGGTTTTCAGGTTGCAAAACCAGTGCTTGAGCGCGCCTTTGAGGACACCTATGGGATGAAGATTGGGGAAGTTTTTCTGAGCCTCGATCTGGCGATCGGCTCGTACCGGCGAGCGATCGGGACTATCCTGCCGGCTATGACGAAGGTCGCGTGGCTACTCAAGGGCCCCCAACTCAGGAATGAGGTTCCCGGCATCACCCGGAAAAAGTTCCTCTACAATCTATCCCGTTCCAGCTACGAAAAGAACTGGGGGAAAAACTATCAACGGCCGGGTATATGGTCCAGAATCCTGGCGGCCTTCTTCCGCTTCGTGCCCAAAGTAGGCCCATTCAAGGCGTTCGCGTTTGAAAAACTGACCCCGGAGACTGAAACGTTTTACATGGTCGGATTCAACGCGACAATTGACCGGTATCGCGAGTTGCTTGCCGGAGTCGGTCGGGGACGGCTTGTCCTGCCCAATGACAATATCGACGTGGGAGAAATCACAGCGGCGGGTAAATACAAGCTGACTGATGAGGCCTATGCGAAACTGCTGAACAAGTTGCACTCTCACTATGTAGATCTGCCGCAAGACGTCAGGCGCGATATCCTGGGTTTCTACCACGACCTCGGGGCCCCTATCGCGACCAAGACCAACGAAAGCGCCTGGGCAAGGTTACAAGAGGAGGTCAATCACCTGGCGGCCGTAGACCGGGACCTGGGCGCGGGGAACTCCAAGGTGTCTACCGTGGTTAGCGTACCTGTTCCTAAGTGACGGATCGATTCGAGGAGGCCATAAGTGTCATTCGGACTTTACATAATCGGGTATTTGGTCTTGATCGGCGGCCTGGCGTACGGCGCCACGCTGATGCACGTGCCGGCGCACTGGATAGTGGCCGGCGCCATAGTGATGGTGGGGTTGGGGATTGTGACGGGCGTCAAAACGACACGCCCAAAAGACTCGGCAAATTGATTAGGCGGCAGTCGCCGTGCCGGAAAGCACCCGGCGGAAGGCATCCGTGTAGCGTGACGCTTGATCCCCAAGCTTGGGGTCGCGGCTTAGCTATGCCTAACGCGGCGGCATCCGGGGAATGCCATTATATGTCGGCATCGCCCGCAGGTCGGTCGTGAAGGTGTGGGTGGCACCGGTCGAATCGTCGATAATTTCGAGCGATGTCATTACGTTGCAGCTCGTGCTCACAGGAAAGAACGGCGACGAAATGGGCCCGGAACCCGTACCCGGGTTAAATACGGAGGTCGACGGAATGAGGACCACGGCGCGGATCTGCGCCCGCGCACCGGCCGCCGTCGATGGCACCGGAGGCTTGAATACCAGTGAGGCCGCGGTTGCGGGCGAAATGTTGGTCACCGCGAGTTGCTTCAATTGGGCGCCGCTATCATCGTAGAATTCGAGCGTCGCCGGACACGCTATGGCGGCCACACCGGGAATGACCGGCTGGAGGTTCAGCACATTGAGCCGGGCGGTCTGCGTGCTGGTCACTCCCACAATTCCCGTGGTTACAACTGACCCGGGGGTGCTACTGAAAACGGTTTGAGCAGGCGCGGGAAACTGCGAGCCGAACAGTAGCAATCCGGCTAGCGCGCTTTGGTGGAAAGCAAAACGTGACATAATTCTCTCCTCAATGGAATGTCGGACATCGTCGCGGGCGGGGATCCGGCGTGTGGTGCACGGACAATAAACCCGCCACGGAGGTAAGAGTTACCGCCATTCACGGCGCCCAACGTGTTGAAGCGCACCTTTCGCGAAAGTTCCCGCTCCCCGCGGACAACGGAGGGAGGCAAGAGCGGAGTTCAGAGATTGCCGCCGCGGGCTACCACCGTGTTGTCGTTGATGGTTCTGGCGTACCGCGGCGGGTACCGAGTGTCCGGCCTGGAAGATAGCCTGGGAAGGAGGCGCCTGGAGGTATACTAATCGGGAGCTGGGAGTCCAAAATCGAGATCCCGGTTGACATCTTGTCCTTTCTTACCTGGAGAGATCCCATGTCTACGCGCCACAATTTCCTGGTCGGCCGAGCGGGGCTGCTTATCATTGCGTCCACCGTGGCATGCCCGCGCGGCGTGAGAACCGCCCAGCGCGTGGCTCGCGCACAGGAGTTGTTCGCATGCTGAAATTGATCGGCGGACTGGCTTTGGCACCGATCGCCGGCGGCGTGCTGGCTGCGGCCGCCCAGGCGCCCGTACCGGCGTGCAACCTTGTGCCAGGCTGGTCGCAGTCCGGCCCCGAGCGCTCTTATGATTCGCAAAACCTGTTCGAGTATATGGACGGGAACGCGGAAGGCTACTTGATTTACGGTTTTCTGAAAATGCAGGGAGTCACGTGCCAGAAGGGAGATGTCACCTTCGTCATCGATCTCTCCGATTTCGGCGATTCCGATTCCGCGTATGGCATGTTCACCTCCAACGTGGATGGGCGGCAACCCACCCAGAAGATCGGGATTAATGGCCAGATCGTTCCCCGGCGCGCCTTCTTTGTCAGGGGCCGGTATTTCCTGGAAATCGGCGCCAACCCCGAAGGCGATCACACGCCCGCGTTACAGGCATGGACGGCAGCGTTGGATAAGGTCATTCCCGGGAGCACTTCCCTGCCGCTCCCGCTTGCCTGGTTCCCAGCCGAGCAACGGCAGAGCCTCCGTCTGGTGCCGGAGAGTGTGTTGGGCATCCGCATGTTGAAGCGCGGGTATGCGGCGCAATACGACTACGGCAAGGCTTTCGTCGTGCTCGAAGCCACGCCGCAATCGGCTGGCGGCATCATGGAACAACTGCGCAAGCGGTTCGGCGAGACAACCCCCACGGCCATTGCCGACGAAGCCTTCCAGGCAACCGATCAATACCTCGGGCGCCTGTGCGTGTTTCGCAAGGGTCCGTATATCGGCGGGTACGCCATTTCGCGGGACGGTATGGACCCCGTCTCTCTCAGCAAGGCCCTCGCCGGGAAAGTATCGAAGGCGGACTGAAAAGTGGTGCCTGCCGCGGTGCGGGCGGGCCTGATACGCCGCCGGATTCTTAGGCAAAACGCTGAAGCACCGCATTCCTTCCCGTTCCCGCTCAATCGCTCGTAATCGGGCCGTCGGCGTTGGAGAGATCGTGCATGATCCGCTCCCGGTGCCGGATGGCAGTGGAGACGGCCGATTCCAGGGCAATCCAGTAAAGCGCTCCACCCACCAGCCCAGCAAATCCCAGAACCAGGTAGAAAGCTATCTCGCTTGCGAAGCCATAGCGCGCCACATACGCCAGCAGCACCGGCAGCAGGGACAGTGGATATAACAGCATGATCAACGCCTGAAACCGGCCGGACGCGCCGCCTTGCGACACCCGCTCCGGGTTCAGGCCGCGCGGATACTGCACGCTGGAAATGTTGCCCAATGCCAGCATGTAGAGGGAACAGACGCCGATCACCAGCGTGGTTTCCAGCGTCTGGGCGGCACCCGGATTGACGCCGAACAGG
>JANYJN010000267.1 GCA_025358475.1 Candidatus Solibacter sp. | reverse complement strand
CGCGCCTTGCGCAAATCGCCGGGCACCACCGCCGTGGCCGCGTTGGCGCTGGCTCTCGGCATTGGCGTCAATACCTCCTGCTTCATCTGGGTCAGCGCCCTGGTGCTCCACCCGTTTCCATACCCCGGCCTGGAACGGATCATGACCGTGTGGGAGACGGTGCCAAAACTGCGCGCCGGGCGGGACCCGGTGGCTCCAGCCAACTTCCTGGACTGGCGGACAGAGAATCGCGCATTCGAACAACTCGCCGCCTACCGGCCCTGGGACGCCAACTTGACCGGCACGGGCGAGCCGGAGCGCATACAGGCATGCCGGGTCACTGCCGGCTACTTTGAGCTGCTGGGTATGAAGCCGGCGCTCGGCCGCAGCTTTTCCCGCGACGAAGAAGAGACGGGCGGCAGCGGAGCGGTCATTGTGAGTCATGGATTCTGGCAGCGGCGCCTCGGTTCCAGCCCCGATGCCGTGGGCCAAACCGTGTCGCTGGACAGCCGCACTTACACCGTAGCCGGCGTAATGCCGGCCGATTTCGATTACCCGCTGGCCACCGAACTCTGGGCCCCCCTGGCGATGACGCCGCAGGAGAAGAACCAGCGGGCCATCCGCACGCTACTCGTGCTGGGCCGCCTTGGGCCCCAGGTCACCGTGGCCGAGGCCCGCGCCGCCATGGGGGTCATCGCCGGCCGCTTGGAGCGTACGTATCCGCAAAGCAACGAATCGCGAGCGGTTGCCGTGGTGCCTTTGCGCGAACTCGCCGAGCAGGTCACTGGCCGGTTCGTCCTGACCTTGCTCGGGGCGGCGGGCTTCGTGCTCCTGCTGGCCTGTGCCAACGTCGCCAGCCTCATGCTGGCGCGCGCCACCGGCCGCCAGCGGCAGTTCGCGGTGGAGGCCGCACTCGGCGCCAGCCGGTTCCGCATCGCGCGCCTCCTGCTGGCCGAGAGCACCTTGATCGCACTGTTGGGCGGTGTCCTGGGCATCTGGCAGGCGGCCTGGAATCTGGACGTGGCGAAATCGCACGTCCCGCCGGAGGTGCTCCGCTTTGTCGCCGGAATGCGCAACATTCACATTGACGCCGGGGTGGCGGCGTTTACCCTGGCGGTATCCGTGCTGGCCGGTGTCCTCTGCGGCCTGCCGGCTATCCTGCTGGCGCTACGCAGAAACGCGGCCAGCGACCTTGCCGAATCCCTCAAGGAAGGCGGCCGCAGTCCCAATTCGGGACCCGGCCGCAGCCGCGCGCGGAGTGCGCTGGTGGTGGTCGAAGTGGCCCTGGCGCTGGTCCTGCTGGTCGGCGCCGGACTGATGGTCCAGGCGTTCCACAAACTCCTCACGGCCAATCCCGGGTTCAATCCCAAAAACCTCTTAACGATGCAAGTCGCGCTCCCCGAGCAGCAGTACCGCGAGCCCGCGCAGACGGCCGCGTTCTACGGCCGCGTGCTGCATTCGCTGGGCGCGCTCCCCGATGTGCGGGTCGTTGGCGCCTACGCCGGCAATGGAGGCCGGGGTGGATTCTACATCGAAGGGCGGCCCGAACCCCGCCCTGGTGAAATGCGGCCCGGCGTTCGCACCGTGAGCGCCCACTACTTCGAGACTATGGAGCTGCCCATTCGCCTGGGGCGCGGGATTTCGGAACAGGACGGGAGCGAAGCCCCGAGAGTCGTGGTGCTCAGCGAGAGCGTCGCGCGCCACTACTGGCCAGCCTATCCGCATGGCGCGGATCCGATTGGCCGCCGCATCAAGCTGGGCAACTCGCAATCCCCCTGGCTGACCGTCGCCGGCGTCTCCGGCGACGTCAAGGACTGGTTCACCGGCCAGCCGGAGCCCGCCGCGTACATCCCCAGCGTGCAAGCTCCCCAACGCGCCATGACGCTGCTGCTGCGGACCGCGGGCGATCCCCTGGCGGTGGCCACCAGCGCCCGGGCTGCGGTCCGCGCGGTGGACCGGAATCCGCCGGTGTACGACGTCCAGAGCATGCAACAGATCATCGCCTGGCAAACCTCCGGTGTGGCGGCTGCCGCCTTCAGCATGGAAACCTACGCCGCCATCGCGCTGCTGTTGGCGGTCACCGGGATTTACGCGCTCACGTCATATTCGGTGGCGCAGCGCACCCACGAGATCGGCATCCGCATGGCGTTGGGAGCCCGGCGAGGCGACGTCCTAAAAATGGTGGTCGGGCAATCCTTGCGCACGGCTGCCGCCGGCTTGGCGATCGGGCTTCCGGCGGCCCTGCTCCTCACCAGGATCGTGTCGAGCGTGCTTTACAACGTAGTTCCGATGGATCTGCGCACGGTCGCGGCATTCACGGTTCTGCTGGGTGCCTCTGCCTTGCTGGCCGCCTATGTGCCGGCGCGGCGGGCGGCGGGAGTCCATCCCATGGAGGCGCTGCACCACGAGTAGGCATAGGGTAGTGGGCGCGGTGCGCGCTAGCATGAATACCATGAGCGAAGTTGCCGAAATCCCGGCAGTTCTGGACGGTCTGGTCCGGCGAATCGCAGAGCGGTTCTCCCCGGACAAGATTATCCTTTTCGGCTCTCGCGCACGGGGCGATGCGGGTCCCGATAGCGACATCGACCTATTGGTGTTGTTTTCAGAGGTTGCCGATCCAAATAATCGCGCGGCGGAACTCTATGCGTCGCTCGCGAACTTTCCCCGCCCCATGGATATCGTGGTTTCGACCAGTTCCCGTTTCGAACGTTACCGGAACGTGGTGAATACCGTGTACTGGCCGGCTTCTCGTGAAGGCAAAGTCCTCTATGAACGTGCCGCCTGAGGTTGTTGAAGTACTCCGGCAATGGGTTCGTAAAGCGGAGCATGACCTCGAAGCGGCAAGCCGGATCATGACAATCGAGGAAGCTTGCCCGTTCGATACGGTCTGCCGCGCGCCGGGCCCACGGGCGGTATCCTACCCTCTTCCACGCCGCGTTGCGTGATATCACCCTAGAAACTTCCGTCGCCAAGCCGTAACCCATTCATTCCATTCAATGATAAAGTGGAATTCGGGGTGCAGTAATTTACTGCTATTCAAGGGCGCAACGCTATGTTTCGATTCGATCAGTTGATCCGCCGTGACATGATCATCCGTGATGTGAAACAACGTCATCCTGAAACCATTCCCGTATTTGATAAATTCCGTTATCGCCCGTCATGCGACCACTGCGATATCGAAACGGTTGCGCGCAAGAACGGACTCAATTCGCTGGACGTTATCGAGGCGCTGAATCAGGCCGCGTTCACACCAAAGGCAGATACCGAAAATGCAAGCAATCAGTAAGCCCGGAAAGAAGAAACTGAACCGCAAGCGGAAGCAACCGCTGGATGTATTTTTCTCGCCGAAGACCGTGGCGGTCATCGGCGCCACCGAAAACCCCGGCACCGTCGGACGGACCGTGTTGTGGAACCTGGTGACCAGCCCGTTTGGCGGCACGGTTTATCCCGTCAACCCGAAGCGTCCCAGCGTGTTGGGCGTGAAGGCATACGCGTCGATTTCCGATGTTCCGGAGCAGGTGGATCTGGCGGTGATCATCACCCCGCCAGCCTCCATTCCCGGGATAATCCGGGAATGCGGCGAGAACGGAGTGCAGGGCGCGATCGTGATTTCGGCCGGCTTCAAGGAGATCGGGCCGGAGGGCGCGGCGCTGGAGCGGCAACTGCTGGTCGAAGCGCAAAAAGCCAATATCCGCATCATCGGGCCCAACTGCCTGGGCGTGATGAGCCCGCTTTCCGGGATGAACGCCACTTTCGCTACCACCGTGGCGCGGCCCGGATCGGTCGGTTTCATCAGCCAGAGCGGCGCGCTCTGCACGGCCGTACTGGACTGGAGCCTGAAGGAAATGGTGGGCTTCAGCGCGTTCATCTCCGTCGGCTCCATGGTGGACGTCGGCTGGGGCGATCTGATCGACTACCTGGGCAACGATCCGAAAACCAAGTCGATCGTCATCTACATGGAATCCATCGGCAACGCGCGCTCGTTCCTCTCGGCGGCGAGGGAAGTGGCGCTGACCAAGCCGATCATCATCATCAAGCCGGGACGTTCGGCGGCGGCGGCCAAGGCCGCGGCGTCGCACACCGGGTCGCTGACCGGCAGCGATGAGGTGTTGGAAGCGGCCTTCCGGCGCAGCGGTGTGCTGCGCGTCAACACCATCGCGGACCTGTTCTACATGGCCGAAGTGCTCTCCAAGCAGCCCGTCCCGAAGGGGCCGCGGTTGACCATCGTGACCAACGCCGGCGGTCCCGGCGTGCTGGCGACGGATTCTCTGATCATGGGCGGCGGCGAACTGGCCGAACTCACGCCAGAGACCATGGCCGCCTACAACGCCGTCCTGCCGCCCACGTGGAGCCACAACAACCCGGTGGACATCATCGGGGACGCCTCGCCGGAGCGCTACGCGAAGGCGCTCGAAATCGCCGCCAAGGATCCGAATTCGGACGGCATGCTGGTGATTTTGACCCCGCAGGCGATGACCGACCCCACGCGGATCGCCGAGGAATTGAAGCCGCTGGCCAAGCAGGAAGGCAAGCCGCTGCTGGCCAGTTGGATGGGCGGCGTGGACGTGGCGGCGGGCGAGGAGATCCTCAACCGCGCCAACATCCCCACCTTCCCCTACCCCGATACCGCGGCGCGCGCTTTTAACTACATGTGGCAGTACGCCGTCAACCTGAAGGCGCTCTACGAAACCCCGGCCATGCCGGAAGATTCCGCCACCTGGGCACCCGACCGCCAGTTGGTGGAGAGCATCATCGCCCGCTCGCGCGGCGAGGGGCGCACCATTCTCACCGAGTTCGAAAGCAAGCAGGTGCTAGCGGCCTACGGGATTCCGGTGGCCAAGACCATCATTGCCGCGTCACGTGCCGACGCGGTCACCGCCGCGGACGAAATCGGTTATCCCATCGTCCTCAAGCTGTATTCGGAAACTATCACGCACAAGACCGATGTCGGCGGCGTGCAGTTGAATCTGGGCAGCGCCGAGGCGGTGGCGAACGCATTCGACGCCATTCAGACCTCGGTCACCGCCAAAGTGGGCGCGCAGCATTTCCAGGGCGTCACCGTGCAGCCCATGATCCAACTGCGCGACGCTTATGAGTTGATCATCGGCAGCAGTCTGGACCCGCAGTTCGGACCGGTGCTGTTGTTCGGTACGGGCGGGCAGTTGGTGGAAGTTTTTAAGGATCGCGCCCTCGGGTTGCCGCCCCTGAATTCCACGCTGGCCCGGCGGATGATGGAGCAGACTAAGATCTACAAGGCGCTGAAGGGCGTGCGCGGGCGTAAGCCGGTGGATCTTGTGGCGCTCGAAGTGTTAATGGTGCGGTTCAGCGCGCTGGTGGCCGAACAGCGGTGGATTAAGGAAATCGATATCAATCCACTATTGGCGTCGCCGGACGGGTTGATCGCGCTGGATGCGCGCGTGGTGGTGCATGGTCCGGAGGTCACGCTGGATCAGGTGCCGAGGGCTGCCATCCGCGCCTATCCGTCGCGCTACGTGGCGCCGTGGGCGATGAAAGACGGCACCGCGGTCACCATCCGGCCGATCCGTCCCGAAGACGAGCCGGCCATGGTGAGCTTCCACGAGACGCTCAGCGAGCGAACCGTCTACCTGCGCTACTTCCACCTGATGAACCTGGAACAGAGGACGCAGCACGAACGGCTGACCAGGATTTGCTTCATCGATTACGATCGCGAAATGGCGCTGGTGGCAGAGCATCGCAATCCGGAAACCGGCGAGAGCGAGATCTTTGGCGTGGGCCGGATGACGAAGATCCACGGCACCACGGAAGCCGAAGTCGCGGTGGTGATCGGCGACAAGTGGCAGGGCCGCGGCCTGGGCAAGGAACTGATGGCGCGGTTGCTGATCGTGGGCGCGGCCGAGAAGCTGACCAAGTTGACGGCCGACATTCTGCCCGACAACCGCGAAGTCATGCGCATTTGCGAAAAGCTCGGCTTCACGCTGAAGCATTCGTTGGATGACGAAGTGGTGCGCGCCGAATTCAAGATTTAGCGAGTCACGGCGCAAGTCAATTCTCAAGGCCTACCAGACCGGCGGCAAACAGGCGGTCGTCCACCCGGCTTAAGCGCGTCGCCAGGCCTGCCCGCAGCAGCGGCGTGTGGTTGATCGTTACCAGATATTCCGGCACCGTCCAGACGTCTTCCTCCGCGGTCATCCAGTGGATGGAATCGAAGCGGCGCAGGTTGACCGGCCGCGAATAGTTGCGCAGCGTTTTCTCGCGTTTGCGGTTGTAGTAGTGCTCGAAGTAGCTCATCGCAAGCTCGCGGAGGGTGCGGTAGACCGGCTCGCGATAGCGCAGGCCGGAGTAGTTGGATTTGGCCAGAGCCCCCCAGTGGCCGCGGAAGTGGAAGATGGCGAGCACGTGGTCGTCGTCGCGCACCGCCTCGAAATCCAGCAGCAGGGGCGGGTGGCCGAGCATGCGCAGCGCCGCCGCGCCGAAGAGCGCGCCTTCCATACAATGCGCCGTACGGTCGCGCAGCACGCGGCGGGGCGAGCGGCAGGTCTCGCCGTCCCTCTCCTTGTTGTAGGCCAGGTCGTCCAGAAAGCGCTGGATCTTCTCCGGAGTAGTCAGGCGGCGGAACACGGCGCGTTCGGCGGCGGCGAAAGTGTGCGGGTCCATCGGCAACAGAGTAGCGTAGTTTGCCAGGCCACCACTGTACTGCACGTAGGCCGATCCTGCTGCCGATTCTACTGTTCGCCGTCGCTGCCGGGTTGACCAGAATGTGTCGGAGCTGGACCGTATCGTTCGCTATGTGGAGTACAACCCGGTCAGCGCTGGCCTGGCAGCGAATCCACGGGCCTGGCCTTGGTCGAGCGCGCGGTTGGCAGGCGAAAGCGCCTGCCCCACGATTGGCGCAGACCCTTGCCAAATGTAGGCCGGGATTCCTGTCCTACGGTTGAAAGCATGGCAGGCATTTTGCCGTTCCGTCAGGAGAGTCTTGAGCCAGCGAGCTCCGCATTCATCGGTGGGCAATTTGCCTTCGCCTTCCGCAGTGCCCGTTCGAAGCCGGGCAGCGAGCGCTCAATCGCGTCCCGCGTAATTGTCAGCGAGAGGCGCATGTAACCTGTGCGGCCGAACCCGATGCCGGGGACCGCCAGGATGCCCTCCTGTTGCAGCAGGCCGATGAAGGCGATATCGTCCGCGATCGGCGTCTTGGCCCAGACGTAGAAGGCTCCCTGGGGGCGCGGCGCGTCGTAGCCCATGGATTGCAAAGCGTCGCAGAGCAGGTCGCGTTTCGCCTGGTATTGCGCCACGTCCACCGTGGCCTCCGGTTCGGCGCCCACCACCCACTGCCAGATCGCGGGGGCGTTGATATACCCCAGAATGCGGTTGGCCACGGTGCACGCGCCGCGCAGTTGGGCGACGCCGGGAAGATGCGGCGGAAGCGCCAGGTACCCGATGCGTTCCCCGGGGATCGCCATGGCTTTTGACCAACTCCAGGCGATCACGGCGCGGTCGAAGATGCGCACGGCTTCGGGAGTTACGGCTCCATCGAAAGCGATCGGCCGGTAAGGCTCGTCGCAGATCACCAGGACCGGGTCCGGGAGCACCCGGTTGACGGCGCGCAGCACAGCCTCGCTGTAGATTACGCCGGTCGGGTTATTGGGTGAATTGAGGATCAGGGCGCGGGTGCGCGGCGTGAGGGCGGCGGCAATGCGCGCCGGGTCGGGCTGAAACCGCTCATCGGTCTCCACCAGGACGACGCGGCCGGCGTGGTTCTCGATGTAGAAGCGGTACTCCGGGAAGTAAGGACTGAGGACCATCACCTCGTCGCCGGGGTCGAGTATGGCCTTGAGGATGGTGTTGATGGCGCCGGCAGCCCCGTTGGTCATCAGGATGTCGTCGCCCGTGAACGGGATGCCGGAGCGCTCGGCCAGCCGCCGCGCCAGCGTGGCGCGGACCTCCGGGTAGCCCGCGTTGGGCATGTAGCTGTGGCTCCGCGGACGATTCTCCGCGACGATGCGGCGCAGGGCGGCGATCACCGCATCCGGCGGTTCCACGTCCGGGTTGCCGATGGAGTAATCGAAGACGTTTTCGGCGCCGCGTTCCCGGCGAAGTTGTGTGCCGGTTTCAAACATGCGGCGGATCCAGGAGGGGCGTTCCATCTGCTCGGCGATTGCGCGGGAGATTTGCATACGCTTTTTGCGGCTCTTGAACCGATTATAACCCCACTAACTGGTGGTGCACGCAATTCTTGGCGAGGGCGGCTATAATCGGTGCTTCCATGTCACCGACTATTGCGCGGCCTGAGCACTCACACTTCCGCTGGACGGTGTGCGCGCTTCTGTTTTTTGCCACCACCATCAACTACGTGGACCGCCAGGTGCTCAGCCTTCTGGCGAAAACGCTAGAGGTCCAAATCGGCTGGACCGCCAACCAATACGGCAGCATCACGTCGGCGTTCGCCGCGGCTTACGGCATCGGGTTGCTGGGAGCGGGCCGGTTGCTGGACAAGTTCGGCACGCGGCTCGGCTTTGCGATCGCGGTGGCGGTGTGGAGTGCGGCGGCGATGATGCACGCGGCGGCCACCACGGCGTTCACCTTCGGGATGGCACGCGTACTTCTGGGGTTCGGTGAGTCAGCCAACTTTCCGGCGTGCATCAAGACGGTGGCGGAATGGTTTCCGAAGCGGCAGCGCGGCCTGGCAACCGGCATTTTCAATTGCGGCTCTAATATTGGGGCCGTGCTCACGATTTTGGTGGTGCCATGGATGGCGGAAAAATTTGGTTGGCAATCGGCGTTCCTCGCCACGGGCGCCCTCGGCTTCGTTTGGCTCGCCGTGTGGATGATGCTGTACAAGCGAGTCGACCTGCATCCCAAAGTGTCGGTGGAGGAACTAGCGCTGATTCAGAGCGATCCGCCCGACAAGGTAGAATCCGTAACGTGGCGGCGAGTGTTTCCGAAGAGGGAAACTTGGGCTTTCGCGATGGGCAAGTTCTTTACGGACCCCGTCTGGTGGTTCTATCTTTTCTGGCTGCCGAAGTACCTACAGGACACGTATCACCTTCCCCTCGCGTCGTCGAATATCCTGCACGACATCCGCTTACCTATGCTGATCGTCTACACTGCGTCCGACGTGGGCAGTGTGGGTGGCGGGTGGTTGTCGGGCGGCCTGATCAATCGCGGATGGTCCATCAATGCGGCACGCAAGACAGCCATGCTGATTTGTGCGTTGTGCGCGCTTCCGGTACTGTACGCCCCCTACGTGGGCAATATGTGGGTTTTGGTAGCCATCCTGAGCCTGGCCATGGCGGCGCACCAGGGATGGTCGGCCAACCTGTTCACCACCACTTCGGACATGTTTCCGCGGGTGGCGGTGGGCAGCGTGGTGGGCATCGGCGCCGCGATGGGCGCGCTGGGCAATGCGCTGATGCTGAAGGCGGCGGGGTTGATCGTAACCTGGACAAACAGTTACTTCCTATTGTTCATGTTCGCCGGTTCGGCCTACCTGGTGGCGTTAGGAATCATTCACTCGCTCTCGCCGAGGCTCGAACAGGCGAAGCTGGATTGAACCCGTGACTCCGCGCTGGCGCACTTTGGGCGCGGTCCTCGTGCTGCTGTTGCTGACGGCGGGCTTCTACTGGAAGCTCACCGTGTCGCGGGAGTGGACCTTCCTGGAGGGTCCCGACTTGGCCAACGTGGTGCGCCCCTGGCTGGATTTCGAAGCGCGCGAGTTTCACGCTGGGCGCTTTCCCCTCTGGAACCCCTACGAGTGGGCGGGCCATACCCTGATCGGCCAGGTGCAGCCCGGCATCGCCAATCCGCTGAACTGGATTCTCTTCGCCATGCCGCTGCGCGACGGGCACATCCCCGTCACCACGCTGCACTGGTATTGGGTGCTGATTCACTGGCTGGGCGCCGTGTTCTGTTATGCGCTGTGCCGCGATTTGAAGGCGGGATACACCGCCTCGCTGCTCGGCGGATCTGTCTTCGCGCTGGCCGGATTCCTGGGACATACCGACTGGCCGCAGATCCTCATGAGCTCCATCTGGGTGCCCCTGGCGCTCTTGTTTTTCGCGCGGGTAGTGCGCGGCCGCGCGGCCCAGAGTAACGCCGCGCTGTGCGGCGCCGCTCTGGGGATGGCCTTCCTCAGCGGGCATCACGTAGTGCCCACATTCACCGCCGTGCTGCTTGGCGGTATGTGGCTGGTGTACATCGCACTTGGTGCGCGGCACTTGCGTCTGGCCCTACCGGAACGACAGGCCAGGAGGACTGTCTCACCTCCGGCGCGCCTGGGCCATGCCGCCATCTTTGCCGCCGTGTGGCTGCTGGTGAGCGCGGTGCAGGTGCTGCCGGCCATCGAGTACGCCAAACAATCGCTGCGCTGGGCGGGCGCCCCCGAACCCCTGCGCTGGGGCCAGCCAGTGCCTTACGAAGTACACGCGCACTACTCGCTGGGCTGGCCATCGGTCGGCGGAATCGTGCTGCCGGGGATCTCGCTGCATGCCAATCCGCACGTGGGCTTCGTCGCCGTTGCGCTGGCGTTGGCGGCCCTCTGGTACCGGCGGCGCGATGCGCGCGTGCGCTGGTTTGCCTTGGTTGCGCTCGGCGGCCTGCTCCTGGCGCTCGGCAAGGATTTCCCTCTCTACTGGCTGATTTACCGCTTTGTGCCGATGGTGGAAAAAGCGCGCGAACCGGCGATGGCCATCGTGCTCGCTCAAGTGGGTATTGCGGTGCTGGCGGCGCTCGGCGCGGATTTGTGGCGGCGCTGGTGGATCGCCCCCTTGGCGCTCGGGCTCTTCCTTAGCGAGGCGGTCTACGATGCGCCGCACCTGGCGCGTTTCGACCGGCCCGGATCTTATACCGCCATGATCCAGGGGCAGGCCGATATCGCCAAGTTCCTCAAGGCGCAGCCCGGATGGTTCCGCGTGGATTTTGACGACAGCGACGTGCCGTACAACTTCGGCAATCTCTACGCCATTGAGCAGTTTGGCGGCGTGGGCTCCTCACTGCCGGTGCGGACGCACCGCCTGTTAGGGCACGCGGAGACGCCGCGGGTGTTCGGTATCCGCTACCGGGTGGCGCGCCAGCCGTCGGACCCGGCGCAGGAAGAAGTGTTCCGGTCGCGTAGCGGGCTTAAGGTGTACCGCGACGCCCGCATCGCCGAGCCGCTCCGGACGTGGCGCAACGCTCCCTGCGGAGCGCCCGACCGCTTGCGCGTGGTTTCGCGCGCGCCGGAGGTCTTCGTGGTCGAAGCCGAACTGGCGTGCCCGGCCCTGGTGGTGGCCGGTGACTCCTACTACCCCGGATGGCGCGCGCGAGTGGATGGCGAGCGCCGCCCGGTGCAGGAACTGGACGCGGTGCGCGCGGTGCGCGCCGGTGCGGGGCGGCACGTGATCGAGTTTCGTTATCGTCCAGCCTCGGTTTACTGGGGCTTCGGGTTCACCTTGCTGGGCTTTTCGATGGTGGCGCTATTCTGCTTGCGCAAGTGAAGTAAATCAGCAGTCGCGTCACCCCCACAAAGCCGATGGCGCCAGCCACGCTCCTCCGCACTCTCAGGTTTTAATTTTGTCCTACCCGGCTCTTCTCTGCGCTTATCTCTGCGATCTCCGCGTCTCTGCGTTGAAATGGCCTTCCTACGCGATTCCAGCTTCCCGAAAGTACATCAAATATTTCCAAAGTTCCAGAGCTTGAGGTGGTAAATTCCAGTTATCATCGGCACATGCCACAATCCCGCCGCAACTTTCTCCGCGCCGCACCCTTGGCACTGCCGGCGCTCGCCGCCGCGCTGCAAGCGCAATCTTCTCCCTACCGCCGGCCGAAACTCAAGATCACCGACGTGCGCACGGCGCAGGTGATGGGCCACGGCTATCAACTCCACGTGCGCATCTACACCGATCAGGGCATCTTCGGGCACGGGGAAGCCACCGACTCCGTGCTGGGCGGCGTGCCCCTGGTGCGCTCATTCCGCAACGCGCTCATCGGACGCGACCCGCTGAATGTGGAAGCGCTGTGGGAGCGCATCCGTCTCAACGGGGTTTTCGCCGGAGCCCAGGGCGGGCAGTATGTTACGGCTCTCACCGCCGTCGAAATTGCGCTCTGGGACCTGGCAGGTAAGGCGCTCGGCCTCCCCGTCTATCAACTCCTCGGCGGCAAGGTCCGCGACCGTGTGCGCGTCTATTGCGACTCGGCCAACCACCACCCGGACGATCCCCTCGCCCCGCAAAAGCTTAAGGAGATCGAGACCATGGGGTTCACCGCGCTCAAGATCGACATCGATGAAGCCGGCGATCCCAACCGTTTCGACAGGGTCAACTGGACGGCTAACAACGCCGAGATCGATCGCATGGTGAAGGAGGTCGCCTTCGTGCGCGGGGCGCTGGACAAGCGTATGGACCTGGCCGTCGATATGCACGGCCGCTACGACGCCACCACGGGCAAGCGCGTGGCCATCGAGCTGGAACCCTTCAAGCTGCTGTGGCTGGAAGAGCCGGTGCCGGCGGAGAACATCGACGCCATGCGCGACATCCGGCAGTCCACCAAAACGCCCATCTGCTGCGGTGAGAACCTCTACCTGCGCCACGGCTTCCGCGAGCTTCTGGAAAAGCGCGCCGCCGATATCATCATGCCGGACATTCAGAAGTGCGGCGGCCTGTTGGAGGCTCGCAAAATCGCCGACATGGCGCACACCTACTACGTGCCCGTGGCGCCGCACTGTGTCGTCTCGCCCATCGGCACCATGGCGTCGGCGCACGTCTGCGCCGCAATTCCGAACTTCCTCGCGCTCGAGTGGCACTGGGTCTCCCGCCTCTCCCTCTGGAAGTCGTTTGTAAAAGAGGGCGAGATCATCGAAAAGGGATTCATCACCCTGCCGGATCGCGCCGGCATCGGCGTCGAGATGGACGAAGCTGCCGCACGCAAAGCGCAGGTGGCCAACACTCCGTGGTTTGAGGCGGGACTATGATGCGGCTCGCCATTACCCTGCTGGCAGCCCTGCCCGCTCTGGCGCAGGTGGCTCCGCCGGCTGGCATGCGCGCCAACCGGGACACCTATCATCCCGTGGTGGAGATCGTAAACCTACAGCGCGTCGCGGTGACGGACGCCCAATTGGAGCAGATCGGGAAACTCGCCCTGGAATCCATCTGGGGCGCTCTCCGCTCTCTCGGCTACACCAACTGCTACCAGGCCGGACTGCAACCCACGCGCCCTAAAGAGCGTTTGGTCGGCCGGGCGCTGACCATTCGCTATCTGCCCAGGCGGCCAGATCTGGAACAGGCCATGAAGCAACTCGCCATGGAAGGCGATTGGCCCGCCGGCTACAACGTGCGCGCGGCTGAGGAGGTGAAGCCCGGCGATGTCATTGTCGCCGATCTCGGCGGTGAACTCGCGGGCGGTGTCTTCTTCGGTGATATCTCCGCCCTCGGCGCTCAGATGAAGGGCGCGCGCGGCGCGGTGCTGTGGGGCTCCACGCGCGACCGGGGCGAGTTGGAAAACATGCCCGGCTTCCCCGTCCTGGCGGCGGGCTTCGACCCCAGCGCAGCCACCCAGCAGGGCGTCGATTGGAACATCCCCATCCGTGTGGGCGGCGCCACCGTGTTGCCCGGCGACATAGTCGTTGCCGACAATGAAGCGGTACTCTTCTTTCCCGCATCCGTCGCGGCACAGGTGATCGAGCGAGCCACCCGGCAGGACCAGCAGGAAGAGTACGAGCGGAAGCTCGTGAGGGAGCAGAAGTATCGTTTCCGCGACGTTTACCCGCTGAACCCGGAGCTGAAGAGGAAATACGAAGAGGAGAAAATAAAGAAATAACCTATGCCTGGCGGGCCAGTTCCAGGTTGCGGGCCTTCATCCAACGCAGGCGGCTCTGGTGCTCCTGGTAGAGGGTTGTGAAGCCGGCCCAGTAGTAGCCGAAAACGAAGAGCGCCAGGAACGGGATGGAGAGGAAGTTGTAGGTGGTGATGGCGAAGACCACCATGCCCAGGAAGTACGTTCCGACGGCGATTTCCACGTAAGGTAGCCAGCCGCTGCGAGCCCGGTACTGTTTGTTTTCCAGCCTCATGGGGCGCTCGCCGATGGCGAATTTCGGGGTGCGTACAAAGCTGGTCTCCACGCCGAATAGGGCTTCCAACACGGCGCGCGTATTGATGATGGTGAGACCCACACCGACGGCCATCAGCATGGGCAGCATGAGGATCGAGCGCTTCCAATTCTTGGGGTAGAGTTCGCGCTGCGCCACCACGTAGAACAACGAAATCGACCAGAATGACGCCACAATCAGGGGCAGATCCAGAAACATCATCTGCCACAC
>JANYJN010000265.1 GCA_025358475.1 Candidatus Solibacter sp. | reverse complement strand
GCCCAGCATGCGCGCTTTAATGATGGTCTTGGCGGTGAATTCCAGCGTTTCGAAGCGGTTGAAGGCTTCCTGCAAATTGGCGCCGCCGGTGACCGCGCCGTGATTTTCCAGCAGCACGCAATCAAAGCCCTGTCCGAAAATAGCGGCGACGTTGCGGCCCAAAGCGAGAGAGCCCGGAAGTTCGTAGGGTGCAAAACCGGCCTCACCGCACACCAGGCGCGTCTGATGGAAGAGGTGCGTATCGGGAACCAGATGCACCAGGCTGAATGCCACCAGCGCCACCGGATGCGCATGCACGATGCCGCGGATATCGTGGCGTTCCCGGTAAACCTCCTGGTGGAAGGGCAGCTCCGACGACGGGCGCTGCGGTCCCAGCACCGTGCCATCGGCGCGCACGCAGACGATGTCCTCGCGGCGGAGGCTGCCTTTGTCGAGGTGCGCCGGGGTGATCCAGATATCGCCATTGTCTTCGCGGATGGAGAGGTTGCCGCCCGACGTGGTGGTCATGCGGTAACGGTAGATGCGTTGAATGGCTTGTAGAATCTCGTCACGGGGATGAATGAAGGAAACGGCGGAGCTCATACTCCTATCTTCGCCCAAAAGGCGTTTGCAAATGCGGAACGGCAGTCGCTGGCGGCGTTTTCGGGGATAGCGCCGCACACTTCCAAGTTTCCGGAGGAGCTCAACGCCAAGGATTTCGTGCAGCCCGGCGTGCTCCGTGCGGAGAAGCTGGTCAATATGGCGAAGCACAATTACCGGCTAGAGCCGAATGTAAGCTTCACGCCAGACCAGAAGGGGGTTGTGTTCCTCTCCAACATGTTCGGCGTTACATACGTGTTCGCCGCAGAGGTAGCGAAAGCGCAATGAAACTGACGGATTCCTTCTCGCCGTGGTTCCGCTGGCCGCCGCGCCGCGGACCATCTTGCGGCATTTATAAGAACCCAAAGTAAGCACATGACGATTACACTCAGGCATCGAGGACTGCGGTCCGCGGATAGGAAAGTGTTAGGCACATAAACTGTTGTTCACCATAACTCTTTTGGCATCGGCTGCCGCCGCGGGGCAGAAGTTCGATCTGCGCTCGGGCGAGGCCGGCTATACACCGCCCAGCGCGGCTACGGCTTCGGGGAGGGCGCCACGCTGAAGCCCGGCGCGGGCTCCATCACCTGACCGCCCAGAAGCCCTACGGCGATTAGGACGCGCTCCGAAACAATTGTGCCAACCGGCGATTGAACCGGTTATTACACGTGGGGGAGCTGGTCAACCGCGCAACTCTTTTTGTCGGGCGTGCCGGCGGTCGGCGATGACCTTCGAAGAGGCTCTGCCGCGCAGCGCGTGGACCTCTTCCGGGGTTAAATTTCGCCATTTGCCGATCGGCAAGTCGCCGATCCGGATGGGTCCGATGGCGACGCGCACGAGTTTCAGTACCTTGCTTTCCACTGCCTCCAGCATGCGCCGCACCTGACGGTTGCGCCCCTCGGTAATGGTGATCTCGAGAAAGCTGTACTTCTCGCTGTCGCGCAGGCGAGTGACCAGGGCCGGGCGGGTGACTCCGTCGGCCAGTTCCACGCCCTGCCGCAAGCGTTCGATCCACTCGTCGCTGACCAGGGTCGAGGCCTTGACCTGATACGTCTTGGGCACCTTGTGATCGGGATTGGTCAGGCGTTCGGTGAAATCGGTATCGTTGGTCATGATCAACAGACCGCTGGAGTCGAGGTCGAGGCGTCCGACCGGTGAAATCCAGGCACCCACCTCCGGCACCAGGTCGTAAACGGTGGGACGGCCCTCGGGGTCGCGGTAAGTCGTCAGGTAGCCCTTGGGTTTGTAGAGCAGCACATAGGTCTTGGTGGCCGCGCGCAAGGGCTTGCCATCGAAGCTAACGCGATCATTCTCCAGATCGACCCAGTGGTCCGGATTCTGGACTACTTTTCCGTTGACCCGAACACGGCCCGCGCCAATCCAACTTCGCGCGTCGGTTCGAGAGCCGGCGCCGGCCTTGGAAAACACTCGTTCCAAGGTCTTTATCTGTTTATTGCCGGGCGGAGGTGTCTGTTTTGCCATAGTAAAACTGAGGTAAGTAGTCCCATTTCTAATGTTACAGTAATGGGGAGGAACAAGCTGGAGTCGATTCTGATCCGGGGTGCGCGCCAACTGTTAACAGCGCGCGGCGACCGGGGACCTCGCTCTGGGCCAGCGCTCAATGAACTCAATGTGATTCCGGATGGCGCCGTCCTGATTCGCGATGGAATCCTGGTGGAGGTAGGGCCCAGCCGGCGGGTGGAGAATCTGGCGCAGGCGCGGGACGCCATCGAGATCAACGCCGCCGGACGGCTGGTAATGCCGGGCTTTGTCGATGCTCACACGCACCTGGCTTTCCCGCCAGCGGGCATCCACACGACGGACCCGGCGGCTGCCGCGCGGGCGGTGCACACAGCCACCGGCAAACGCCTGGCAACGCGGACGCGGGCTTACCTGGAAGCCATGACGCGCCACGGTACCACCACGGTGGAGACAAAAACCGGATGCGGCTTCGACCCGGGCGCCGAATCTAAGCTGCTGCGCGTGCTCTACATTCTGCGCAAGGCGCCGCTGGACCTGATCCCCAGCTTTCTGTTTCGCCTGCCCCGTGATGAGATAGGTGGCTCCTCGCGCGCTACCGATTGGGCGGTAGGCGAATTCCTTCCCAAGATCCGCCGCCTCGGCGTGGCCCGCTTCGCCGATCTGGCGTGGGATTGCGATGCCGCGCGGCTACCCTGTTTCGACCGCTACCTGGAGGCGGCGCGCCAACTGGGTTTCGAGTGCAAGATTCATGCCGACGGAGCGAATCCGGCGGCCGCCATTGCGCTCGGCGCGCGGCACCATGTGGTTAGCATCGACCATTTGGAGTATGCCGCGGAAGACGATGCCCGGCAGATCGCCGCAGCGGGCATCATGGCCACGCTCCTGCCCGGTGGATGCTTTCGCGGTGATGGCCGGGAGGCTCCGGCGCGCGCGCTGATCGATGCCGGGGTGGCGGTCGCGCTGGGCAGTAATTTCAATCCGCACCATAGTCCGGCGCTCAATATGCAGACGGTGGTGGCGGTGGCCTGCGGGCGGTTGGGAATGACCATCGAAGAGGCCATTTCGGCGGCGACGATCAACGGGGCTCACGCGCTGGGCTGCGCTGAAAAAGTAGGATCCCTGGAACCCGGCAAGTGCGCCGATCTTTTGATTCTCAACGCCGGCCACTACAGGGATTTGCTACACAGCCTCGGCACCAACCTGGTTCACCTCACCATGAAGCGCGGCGAGTTCATCTATAAAGAGGGAGAGGTGGCGCCCCTGCCAGCGGACGATTTGGTGTCGCGTATTTAGACGGCGCACGCCAATAAAAAAAGCCGGGCGGCTGATGGCCGCCCGGCTTGTAAGGCTTTACTGGGTCAGGTTATCTCACGGCCACCGAGATACTATTGCTTACGGTCTGGCCTCCAGGTCCGTATGCGGTCAAGGTGTACACCGTGTCGACTTGCGGGTGCAGTGTGATGCTGCCGTTGACGGGAAGGGTCTGTGCCGGAAGGTCGCTGCCGACCAGAACCACCGAAGTGGCGTTCTGCGTCGTCCAGGAGACGACTACCGGGTTGCCGTTCGCCGTTGAAGCCACCGGGTTGGTGGTTAAGGAGGTGATTCTCACGGAGCCCACGTTGAGCGTCACGTTGGCCTGGATCTGGCCCGTCGCGTTGGTCGCCGTGAGGGTATAGGTGGTAGTAGCGGTCGGGCTGACGGTGGCGCAATCGTTGGCATTGAGATTGCTGCCGATGCCCGGCAGGATGGAGATGCTGGTGGCGCCCGTCACCTGCCAGCACAGCTTGGAAGAGCTGCCGGCATCAATAGTGGATGGGCTTGCCACGAACACTACCACTTGCGGAACCGTGCCGGTGGACACCGTAATGGTGATTGGGGCGGTCACGCTCTTGCCGTCGCTGGAAGTAGCCGATAGCGTGTAGGTGGTGGTCTGCGCCGGCGACACTGTGGTGCTGCCGTTGGGGGTTACCGTGCCCACGCCGCTGATGGAAACCGTGGTGGCGCCGGTAGTGGTCCAACTGAGCGTCGATTGCTGACCCGGCTGAATGCTCAGTGGGCTGCCTTCGAAGCGGATGATCTGCGGAGTGCCGGAGACTACGACACCGGGACCAACCGTAACCGTTGCGGTGGCCGTGACATTGCCCGCGGGAGCGACTGCCGTCAAGGTGTACGTGGTGGTGGTGGCCGGGGTGACCGTGGTAGAGCCAGTGGCGGCGACGTTACCCACGCCGTTACTGATGGAGACGCTGCTGGCGCCTTGAACCAGCCAGGTCAACTGGGAACTCTGGCCAGCGGAAATTGTGCTCGGGGTCGCGTCGAAGCGAACCACCGTTGCCGGCGCGGCAGTAGCGCTCGACACGCGCGTGGTTGCCGAAGAGAACAAGCCGCCGGTATCGGTCACCGTCAACTTGAAGACGTACGTCTGACCGGCCACGGAAGTGAACGTGGTGGTCACCGCCGCCGGGGTAGCCAGTATCACCGTCGGGCCGCTGATTTGCGTCCACCGATAGGTGAGCGCGTCGCCTTCGGGATCGTACGAAGCCGAGCCGTCCAGCGTCATGCTGCCGGAGATAGAGCCAATCTGGTCCGGACCGGCGTTGGCCACCGGGGGCGAGTTGCCGATGCGGCGCGTCAGCAACTCGTAACGCACGCGCGGGACATCCATCGGGACGGGGCTCGTGGTCTTGCCGAAGTCCTTCGGGTGGATATAGTTGCCCACCTGGACTCCGAAGACGATGCGGCCGCTATTCTTCAGGTTGACGAAGCTCTCGTTCAAACTGGCTTCCGCCGTGAACGCGACGTGCTCGTT
Organism: Candidatus Solibacter sp.; assembly: GCA_025358475.1. Classification (GTDB taxonomy): domain Bacteria; phylum Acidobacteriota; class Terriglobia; order Bryobacterales; family Bryobacteraceae; genus Solibacter. The sequence goes on along the minus strand of JANYJN010000265.1, from coordinate 7,178 downwards.
CAAAGGCTGGATGAGTCTGACGCTCCCGCCCGGAGAGTCTCCGGCGCCGGGGGTATGACGCCGCAAATATGCGACGTTGCCTTCCATATAAGCATTGCCCCAAACGCCGACGAGGGCATTCACGCCGGCTTGGTCGACCACGCGCGCGTAGGTCTGCGTGAACGATTGCGGTCCCAGTTGTACCTGGTTGAGTACCGCGTAGTTCTTGAAGCCCTTGGTGGCAAACATGCCGATGCGCCCTCGGCTGAAAATGTAATCCACCAGGAATGCCGCCTGGCCCAAACCGCCGCCGGACTGGTAGTCCCTGAAGTTGAGGTACTTGAAACTGCCGAAGGCGCCGGCCTGCATGTTGCCCCAGCGGTTGACCAAGCCGATATCGAATTGGCCTTCCTGGCGCCCGGAGTAGTAACTGTACTCGCCCTGCGCCTGCACGGCGTGGGTGCCCTCGCCGCCGAAGGGCGAGAAGAACTGGCCGTGTGCGTTGATGTTGAGGTCGCCGGTGCGTCCGGCGCCGTAGGTGGGACCGATGTTCACGCCCACCACCGAGTACTTCTTGTTGCGCCTCTGCCCTTCGTCCACGGCGCCGATGGCTTCGGTGTGCGCGATGTCCTGCGTCTGCGAGGCGCTCAGCGGCTTGGGCATGGCATTGACCTGATCTTTCAACGCATTCTGCTGGTTGCGCAGATCGCCCACTTCGCCGCGCATCTTGTCGTTGTCACCTTGCAGGTTCTTTAACTGGGCCAGAATGTCATCCAGTTTGTCGAGCCTCTTGAGAATCTGATCGCAGCACTCTTCCTGTTTTTTGGCCATGGCGTCGAGCTTATCGCCGATGGCCTTGATGATCTCGGCGATGCCGCCTTCCTTGATCAGGCGGCCGCTGCCGTCGGTGAGGGCCAGGATGACCCGGCGGTTCATAAACCGCCCTTCCTTGGTCTTGTTGTTTACTTCCGGGGCGCGTTTGCCGTCGCCAGCGGTGGTGATCTGGTTAGCGGCTACGCCATACTTCACCAAAAACGCTTTGACGGCTTCGGCCCGCTTGAGCGCGAGCTTTTCATTATATGCCGCGGAACCCACGTAATCCGTGTGGCCGGTGACCTTCACGCGGTAATCGCGATGCTGGCCGAACAGGTCCGCCAGCCGTAGCAGGCTAGGGTACCCGTCCGAGAGAATCGAGGAATTGAATTCAAAATTGATTTCTTCCCAATCTTCCTTGGTCTGACCGCCCGTGTTCAACCCCTGGGCAAACAGACTAGAGGCCAATAGGCCCATCGCGCCTATCGCTGCTAGTTTCTTCATGGTCTTGTAACTCTCCTCAGTATTGTCCACATGTACGAGAACGCTGGAACGTTGCCTGTTTTGGCCGGCGAGACGTTCCCACTATCGCCGCAGCACGGAGATTTTTACCCGAATCCCCACAAAAAGGGTACACCAAATCAGGATACACCGGAATGTTCTCCGCATACCACAAATCCGGGGTATCAATGTCTGGGACTGGGTATTTCCAGTACACTGCGCCGTCCAAAAGATGCGACAATAATCGAGTGAGGCTGCCGGACGGGCAGTCGCTTCCGGGGCGCCCTTTGCGCCGCGGGAGAGGAAAGTCCGGTCTCCACAGGGCAGCGTGCCGGCTAACGGCCGGGCGGGTTCGCAAGGGCTCGACGGAAAGTGCCACAGAAAATATACCGCCTCGCCGCAGGGTGGGGTAAGGGTGAAATGGTGCGGTAAGAGCGCACCGCGGCAGGAGTAATTCTGCCGGCAGGGAAAACCCCACGCGGAGCAAGACCAAATAGGGGAGGAGGGACGGCCCGTCCCGCTAAACTTCCGGGTAGGTCGCTAGAGCCGGTCAGTAATGGCCGGTGCAGATGAATGACTGCCGCCCGCAAGGGTACAGGAACCGGCTTACAGTCCGGCAGCTAAACGTTTTAACGGGTTCAGTTCAGGAAATATGTGCGGTATAGCGTGTCGCGCTGCTTGGGGATGAAGCCGGCATCGCGGATGATGCGCCGGAGTTCCTCTTCACTGGTCTGGTAGTGGGCGCCGGCGGCGGAGACCACATTCTCTTCGATCATGATGCTGCCTACGTCGTTGCCGCCGAAGCGCAGACCCATCTGGCAGGTCTTCAGACCTTGCGTCACCCAACTGGCCTGCACATTCTCGAAGTTGTCCAGATAGATGCGGCTGATGGCCAGGGTTTGCAGGTATTCCACGGCGGTAGCCTCTTCCTTAACGAAGCGCCCGAGCGAGGTATTTTCCCGCTGGAACGTCCAGGGGATGAAAGCGGTGAACCCGCCGGTCTCCTCCTGCAAATTGCGTACCAGCTCCAGATGGTTCATGCGCTGTTCCAAAGTCTCCCCGCAGCCGAACATCATGGTAGCGGTAGTACGCATGCCCAATTGGTGGGCCGTGCGGTGAACTTCCAACCACTCCCGCGTGCCGCACTTGAGACGGCTGATGCGGTGGCGCACGGCGTCATCCAGGATTTCGGCGCCGCCGCCGGGAAGGGAATCCAGGCCGGAATCGCGCAGACGCGCAATGGTGTCGCGCAGGCTGAGGCCGCTGACCTCGGCGATGTTGGTTACTTCCGGGGCGGAGAGGCAGTGCAGGTGAATGGGGTAACGGGCCTTGATGCCGCCGAACAGGTCTTCATACCACTCGATCTTCAGATCGGGGTGCAATCCGCCCTGCATGAGCACGCCTGTGCCGCCCAAATCGAGTGTTTCCTGGATCTTCTGATAGATTGTTTCCTTGGGCAGGATATAGCCTTCCGCGGAGCCGGGGGCGCGATAGAAGGCGCAGAAGCTACAGTATTCAGTGCAAAAGTTGGTGTAATTGATGTTGCGATCGATGATATAGCTGACCACGCCTTCGGGGTGCCATTGGCGGCGGATGCGGTCGGCTTCCATGCCTATACCGAGGAGGTCGTCGGATTGGAACAGGTCGAGGGCTTCTTCGCGCGTTGTCATAGCAGTGGAGTGCCTATGATCTCAGAATAGCAGGCCACCGGTGATCACACAGCGCCGTCAGGCAGCGGCGTTATGCGGCACCGACGGCTAGTAGGCCCGGCTGCAAGGCTTGGGCGAAAAGATAGATAGTGAAAAGGGGTCTGGAATCGCCCTTGCCCCATCGGCTGACCGCCCACTTGACGCGGATAAACTTGATACTGGTGTGTGCCGCCAGATCGGCGACAATCTGGTAGGTGCCGCAGTAGAACTTCTGCGGGAAAGTGGACAGGGCTTTGGTCCCCCAATCGGAGCCGTCGGTAGAGCCCCAGATGGAGAGGTCGATGCTTTCCTGTTCGATGATCCGTGTGATGCCGAGAGTGAGGACAAGCGTCCCGCCCTGTTGTTCACCCAAAGCCACTTCAGGCCCTGTGCCAGCTTCACGAACCGTTGTTTCCGTCAGCAAGAATTCTGGAAGCATTGGTTTTCCCTCATGCGGCGCAATTGAACTGCCAAATTTCTTCATCGGCTTGAACAATAGGTGCCGTACTGTCTCCAGCCTCTCATATTTTTTGCGGAAATAAAAGTGTCCATTTTGCATGCCACCGCTTACATCGAAAAAACTTCAACGGAAACCGGCGCCACTCCGAGGCCGGTGATCAAGTGACGCACGAGAGAAGCGTCCTCAGCGAGGCCGAAAGTCAAATTGTGGGTCGGGCCGTAATATGCAACATCGGCGAATAACACATTTGAATCCAGTATTTTGCAGGTTGCTTCCGGGACGCACGGCCGCCCCCACGCACGCCCACTTGGCCGTCAATCGGCGATCACGTTGACCTGCCCGATACCACCCTGGATTTCGATGTGGATCTTGTTCGCGGCGCTTTGGTAGGTCGGGCTGACCCAGTGTCCTTCCTCCTGCTGGAGCCCGCGGACGCTGATGCTGCCGATGCCGCCGTGGGCCTCGGCATAAACCCCGGCATCCGCCGAGAGGCGAACCGTAGCTTCTCCGATGCCCCCATGAATGGCGACGTTGTAGCTGTGCTTGGGCGCGCCGCGCAGGTCCATATCCAGTTGGCCGACCCCCATGTCCACTTCCACGCCGCGGAGGTCGAGGCTGCCCAGATCGAGCCGCGCCTGGCCGGCGCCGAAGTGGAGGGCAAGTTCCATCGGGGCCTTCTTGTTCAGTTGCAGATCCCAACTATATTTCGTGTTGCCGATTCTCGTGTGGTGGGTGTCCGGCTGTTCGATGGTCAGTGATGCCTGCTTGCCGGAGCGGTTATACCGCACTTGCGGCTTCCAGGAAGGGACGCTGTAGGCAAAATCGCCGCGCATCAACTTCGCGCCGCCGTCGGTGATTCGCAAATCTCCAGCGCCCATTTTCAGAACGAGGCGCACTACCTCGGAATTGTCCATTTCCACGCTTTCCGAAGAGTATTGGACGGCCGATCCGTTGCGGCCAACGTCAATCCCACAGCCGCTTAGAGTGAGCAGCGCGGGCACAAGCGGCAGGTATCTGGCTTTCATGGGTTCTCCTGGAGAGGATACGCGTCCAGTGCCCAGGTTGTTCCGTGGTTGTCCTCGGAGCAGCGCAGGTAATCAATCACACAACGGCAGGTGCATTGCTCTATTGGCAAGCGGTGTCTAATATTGCACCGGGAGGCTGTAAATGCTGCATTGGTCATTGATGTTTCTGATTCTGGCATTGATCGCCGCTGTGCTGGGTTTCGGAGGGCTGGCGGGGGCTGCCATCGGAATTGCCAAAGTGCTGTTCTTCGTGTTCCTGGTTGTCTGGCTCATCTCGTTCCTTAGCCGGGGCCGCACCGCGTAGTGTCCCGGGCCAGCAGCGCGCTGCCCCATTACAATGGAAAGATGCGGGCATCGACGTCTAGGTATAGGTGGATTGTAGCGCTAGCTTTTAGTGGGGCGGCGCTGCTGTTTGCGCAGGAGTGGCAGACGGCCGCCGACTTGGCAGGCGTGGATTTCACCGGACTATCTCCGGCTAGAAAAACGCTCGCGCTGAAGGCGCTGCGCACGCAGGCTTGCACTTGCGGGTGCGCTATGAAGGTGGCGGAGTGCCGCGTGAAGGATCCGAATTGTTCCTACAGCCGGGGACTGGCTTCGATCACCGTCGGCGCGATCAAAGCCGGAAAGACTGTGGATGAGGCGATCGCCGAGTCCAAAGCGTCCAAGTTCGGAACGCGGCCCACGCCGAAATTGCTCGACAATCCGGTGCCGATTCCGACGCTGGGTTCGCCCGTCATGGGTCCCGCCGACGCGCGCATCACGCTGGTGGAATTCTCCGATTTCCAATGTCCCTATTGCTCCAAGGCCATGGCGCAGATCAATGCGACGCTCAAGGCCTATCCCAAGGACGTGAGGCTGATCTTCAAGCAGTACCCCCTGATGGAATTGCATCCGGCGGCCGCCATCTCGGCGGCGGCGTCGCTGGCAGCGCATCAGCAGGGGAAGTTTTGGCCGATGCACGACGTGTTGTTCGCCAATCGGCCGCGGCTGTCGCGGCAGTCGATTCTGGCATGGGCCAAGGAACTCGGTTTGGACGTGCAGCGCTTCACCGCGGACCTGGATTCGGACGCCATCAAGAAGGCAGTGCTGCGCGATCAGGCGGACGGAGACAAGGCAGGCGTGGAAGGCACGCCGACGGTGTTCCTCAATGGGCAAAGGTACAATGGCGACCTCGCTCCCGACGCTTTCAAGCCCGTGATCGAAGGCGAGCTGAAGCGCCTGTCGGCCAAGAAGTAGGACAGGCCCCCTGGCCAGTATGGGATGGGCCTTGGGCCCGCGAAATTTCACGGAAACTGGCTTGGTGGGGCGGACCCCAGGGTCCGCGGCCGACGCCCCCGTCGGCCTGCTGGCACCCTGCCAGATGCTGATATCGTTGCCGGGGCAGCGGGACGAGGGCGCCCCGCGCGGACCCGGGGATCCGCCCCATCAAGCTACGAGGGTGCGGAAAGCCTAGGCGCGCGCCCGTGCCCCGACCGCTGGATTCGGTGTTACCGCAAACCCGCTCGCTGACGCTCGGGGTTTTGATCGGAGCCCCGACCGTGAGGGAGGGTGTCGCCCAACAACACAATTTCAGACGGTCGGAGACGCCGTCGTCTGCTTCTGCTGCTATGATGCGAATGTTATGTCGCGCCATTCATGTTTTGTAGGCATGGGGCTGCTTACTTCCTTCTTATGGGTCGCCCCGCTATCCGCCGCAGATCCGGGCCGCGATTTTTCGGGTAAGTGGACGCTGGACACGGGCAGCAGCCATCTTCAGGGTCTGGACATTCCGGCGGAACCGGTGTTCACCATTGCGCAACAGGAAACCGCCATTCACTGCTCCACTAACGCCAGTTACGCTTTGGATGGCAGCGAGACCAAATACCGGGTGGGCGGCTCCAGGCACAGCAGTGCGGTGAAATGGGAAGGCAACGCCCTGTTGATCAATACGCTGGTCTCGGGTCAGCGCGATTACACCGTGATGGACCGCTGGAAGCTCTCGCGCGACCATGCGACTCTGACCATCACTCGGCAGGTGATGCGCGGCACCCAGGAGACTGAGGGCGTGCTGGTGTATCGCGGCGAAGGCCGGCAGGCGCCGGCTGTCCCGGCCCCGGCAGAAGCGCCGAGCGCGGCCACGGTTGCCGCCGAAGCGCCGCGGCCCATCCTGATGCGTCCCGAGGCGCGGGCGCCGCGCGCCTCGCAGGCCGACGTGACGGTTCCGGCCGGTACGCGCATTGCGCTGGCGCTGCGCAACGAGGTGGACACGAAACACTCCAAGGAAGGCGATCGCATTTACCTGGAGACCATCTATCCCGTGGCAACTGGCGGGCGGATCGTGATACCCGCCGGCAGTTTCGTGAACGGGACGGTAACCATCAGCAAACCCGCGGGCAAGGCTAAAGGCAAGGGCGAGTTGTACATTCGTTTCGATTCGCTTACCCTGCCCAACGGGGCGACGCGCGATTTCCACTCGCACCTGGGTTCGGCGGAGGGCAAGACGGTCGACCGCGAGGAGGGCAAAGTTTCGGGTGAACGGGATACCGGACACGACGTGGGGAGAGTTGCAACCACGACGGGTATGGGCGCCTCGATAGGCGGACTCGCTGGAGCCGCGTCGGGGCACGCCATACAAGGCGTGGGCGTCGGGGCCGCCATCGGCGCGGCGGCGGGCTTGGCATCGATACTCCTCAAGGGGGGCCCGGAGGCCACGCTGCGCAGAGGCACGACGCT
>JANYJN010000241.1 GCA_025358475.1 Candidatus Solibacter sp. | reverse complement strand
CGCGGTGGTAGTTCACAATCCGGCGGCGGCCGCCGCGGTCAGGGAACACGCCCCCGGCGCGCGCGTGGTGGAGATTCCGCACCTCTTCGCGCCTCCGCAACTGCCCGATGAAGCGAGCGTACTGCGTTATCGCGCTTCCCTAGGCGTACCGCCCGGCGCCTTCCTGTTCGGGGTGTTCGGGTATCTCCGCGAGTCTAAGCGCGTGGCGGCGGTGCTGGAGGCGTTCCGGGCGGTGCACTCCGAAATGCCGCGCACGGCGTTGCTGGTGGCCGGGCAGTTCGTATCGACGGACCTGGCACGCGCCGTGGCGCCGCTGTTGGACGCGCCGAGCGCGCCGGGCGCGCGCGGGATCTTGCTCCTGCCGTACCTGCCGGAGCGCGAGTTTTGGCTGGCGGCGCGCGCCGTGGATGCCTGCATCAATTTGCGCTATCCGGCGGCGGGGGAGAGTTCCGGGATCGCCGTCCGCATGATGGGCATCGGCAAGCCGGTGCTGCTCACCGATGGGCTGGAATCGGCGCCGTTCCCGGAGGATGCGTGCGTGCGCATCGCCTCGGGACCGGCCGAGCGCGACTCGTTGCGCCAGCATATGGTTCTGTTAATATCGATGGCAGAGGTGGCCCGTGCTATCGGCCAACGGGGGGCCGGGCACATCGCGGCGCACCATCGGGTGGAGCAAGTCGGCAAACGATATTGGGACCTTCTAAGCGAAAGCTGTATCTGATCCTGCTGTATTTGACCCTGGCCTGCTGCGCGGATCCGGCCGTGGCGGCGCAGAGGCCCATCGTGAAGTACCTGAGCGTGCCCATTGCCATGCGCGACGGGGTGCGCCTTTCGGCCAACGTCTTTCTGGCATCGGAACGGGCGCGGGTGCCGGCGATCCTGGTGCGTACGCCGTACGGCAAGGGCGCGGACATCACGCCGAATTACCAGGCTTTCGTGGCGCATGGATACGCTATCGTCGTGCAGGACGTGCGCGGGCGCTATGAAAGCGAGGGCGCGTTCCAGCCGCTGACCCAGGAAGTACACGACGGTGACGACACCCTGAACTGGATCGCGCGGCAGCCCTGGAGCGACGGCAAGATCGGCATGATGGGCGGGTCTTACCTCGGAATCGTCCAATGGAAGGCCGCCCTCGCCAACAACCCGCACCTCAAAGCCATCTTCCCGGTGGTCTCCGGGTACGACGAATACCGCGACCGGTATTACTCGACGGGCGGCGCCTTCAAGCTGGGCCACCGCTTGGGCTGGATGGCGGAGAATCTGCGGGCGCCCGGGTATCACCAGGATTTCAGCCAGTTCGTGCTGCACCTGCCGGTGCGCTCGGCGGACTTGGCGGCGCTGGGCTGGGCTTCGCTCATGTACCAAGAGGTAATGGAGCATCCCGCGTTCGATGCGTTCTGGCAAGCCATCAGCGCGAAGGAGCATCTCGACAAAGTGCGCGTGCCGGTGTTTGCCGTGGGCGGGTGGTACGACAACTTTGTGCAGAGCGACCTGGAAGCCTTCGCCGCGCTACACGCGCGGAGCGGGGTGAATCGCGTCCTGGTGGGTCCGTGGGCGCACAACATGTCGATGCCCTTCGAGCATGTTAGCTTTGGCGCGGATGCCAGTGTGCCGGTGCGGCAACTGCAGATGGAGTGGTTCGACCAGTGGCTGATGGGCAAGGATTCGCCCCTGCTCTCTAAGCCTCCGGTGAAGATCTTCGTGATGGGCTCCAACGTTTGGCGCGAAGCCCGGGAGTGGCCGCCGGCCGATGCCCGCCAGAAGATCCTTTACCTGGACAGCGCGGGGATGGCGAATTCGCTGGCGGGCAACGGTGTGCTGGGCGACAAACCTCCGCGCAAGGCAGTGGCGGACCAATTCGTCTTCGACCCGTACAGCCCGGTGCCGACGCGCGGCGGCGCCGTATGCTGCAACCCGAAAGTCTTCCCCTGGGGCCCCATGGACCAGCGTTTCGTGGAGCAGCGCAAAGACGTCCTGGTGTACACCACCCGTCCGCTGAAGCACGGCATCGAGGCCATCGGCGGCGTGCAGGTGGTGCTGTATGTGGCGTCCAGCGCGCGCGACACGGATTTCACGGCGAAGCTGGTGGATGTGTTCCCCGACGGAGAGGCGCGCAATTTGACGGACGGGATTCTGCGCCTGCGCTACCGCAATTCGCTGGAAAAACCGGAACTCGCCACCCCGGGGGAGATCTACCGCGTGACGGTGGACGCCGGGGTGACGGGCAACGTGTTCCTGAAAGGTCATCGCATTCGCCTGGAGATTTCGAGTAGCAATTTCCCGCGCTTTGACCGAAATTCCAATACCGGCGGTGCGGTGGAGCAGGCG
>JANYJN010000206.1 GCA_025358475.1 Candidatus Solibacter sp. | reverse complement strand
TTTCGCCTCCACGCAAGCGGACGAGGGCATCCCGCGCTTTCTTACCGCTCTCCGATTCCGGGGCGGACTCGATCACCTTCTCCCAGTACGAACGGGCGCGTCCGGTGTCGCCTAAATTGGCGTGGATGGCGCCCATATTGTACAAAGCATCGACCTGTTTCGGGTTAATGGCCAGGGCCTGCTCGGTCTCCTTGAGCGCCTCGTCCCGGTCTCCTTTCTCGTATAGAACGCGGCCCAGCTCCAAATGCACGTCGGCATTAGCCGGCTCGCTGACGACGGCCTCCCGCAAATGCGCCGCAGCCTCCGCCAGCTTTCCCTGGTCGTGTTCGATTTGGGCCATGCGCATCAGAACCGGGAGATGGCCCGGCTTCTTCCGGAGTTGGACCGCTAGCTCCTTCAATTCGTGAGCGGGATTGTCTTGCAGCGCCACCGGCAGTTTCGGTGGGGATGGCGACTGCGTTCGCGAGTCCACCCGCAGCAAGAACAGCGCCCCACCGCTGACGAGCGCCAGGAAGACGACCCGTAAGGTCCATTTTCTACGCGACGGGTTCATACACCGCCGGAACTCCCATGATTTTCTCGATCATTTCAATCCGAACCTTGCGAAGCAATTCAACTCCAGGCTTCCGTATAGCGGCACTTCGACTCGCTGTGACATCGGGGACTTAGTAGTCATCGGTAACATTAATAGTAGCCCATGGTTAGTGCGACGCAAATATGTACGATGGCCAAAATGGCAAATGAAATGCTGAAGGGTCTGTGCACCACGTGCCACAAGTGAAAGAGCTGTTGCGTCTTGGCCATGAAGGAGATCTTGGTGGCCATCCAGGACCTGCGCCGGGCTAAGTCGATGACTTTCTCCAGATTGGCTTGGTTCGAGGGCAACAGACCCCCGATTGTGCGGATTTTCCCGAAGCCCGTCATCGCCCGCCGCCGGACTCGCGCCGCCCGGAAGGGCCGTTTCAAGTCGCAGGTCAACATCAATAGGAGCGCCGACGGTACCGACAGGCGTTCCACTTCCTGCCTGGCCGGAACGGAAAGCAGCGGCTTCAATTCTTCGGCCGAAACCAAACTTTGTTCCTGTAACCGCTCCGCCAGTTCCGCGGTCATGTTCTGCATTTCCTGCAAAGATAGATCGGCGGCATTGAGACGGCGGGGAATCTGCTTATAGAGGTAGCGGCCGACAAAACCGCTGGCTGTAACCATGAGCATGATCCAGTAAGCAGTGCCCGCCAGTCCATGCATCCGGAAGGCCGCGTGAAACGTGATCAGCACCGGTGCGCCGGTTCCCATCACCACGTGGACGTCCAACCAGTTGGGCGTTTTGCCAATTCTTGCCAGCCACTTCCACCGCTTGCGAAAGGGATATATATAGATGACGCAGAACGAAGCGACACCGAGGAGCGCGAGGCGGATTCCGATGACGCCGCTGGGTCGAAGTTGCCGGTTCAGGGGATGAAATGCCCGCGCTGCCAGGGGAAGGCGATAATAGCCAAACCCATACACAGCGGCCCAAACGATCACTAAAATGTACAGCAATATGAACAGCCGCACGCCCAGCTTGTGCCTGCCCTCCGGTTGCGCTACGTAGTACGTCAATTTGGCGGTCACTTCCAAAGCGTCCTCATTGGGGGGCTGAGATCTTCACGTCCGTATCGACCGCGAAGCGTTTGTAGCCGGTGAACAAATGTGTATTGTGCCAGTGCTGGCGTTTGGTTTCCGCATCGATGACAGCGCGGGCAGGCAACCAGTATGCGGTGGAGCCATTGAAGCGTACATCGGAATAGGTAACGTCGGCATCGAGCCGAAGTAGCCCCATATCCGCCATGGAATCGCCCAAACCGGCCTGGATCCGGACCACCGCCCAGGACGCCGGATCGATCCACGCCGTCCCGCGCCACTGCAAAGGATACTCCAATTCGCGAACCTGTAGCACCGAGAGCGGATGGTCCCGGGAAATTTGTTGAAAGGCGATGCGGAGCAGGCGATGGTCCTGCAACGATTCGTCCGGGAGTTGGCGGAACTGGTAGCGAGACTGGTAAAGCGGATGGAAAAGCAAGGTAAAAATCCCGAAGCCGTTGGTTTCGAGCAACGATGCCTTTCCCTTCGAGCGCGTGTGGACCTTTTCGAGGCGCGATTCGTCGACCGAGATTTCCTGACCGGAAGATTGTAAGGCGATCAGGTAATCAAAAGTCTGGTGCTGCACAAACAGTACCTTGTTGTTATCTCCGAGTTTCGATTGAGTGACCGATTCGGTGCAAGTCACGGAAGGGAAGTTGCTCCAGAATTTCTCTACCTGGCGGCCGATGTGGTCCAGTAAGTCAGCGAGCGTGGAACCCGTTGCGGCCTTGGCCGGCGTAGCGGCAAGCAACGCCACCAGCGCCAGGCACAGGCGCGCTCCGACTGGGCAACCGCGCTTCGGCCAGTGGTTAGAAGCGGTAGCCAAAATTGACGAAGAGTTGATCATAGTTCTGTGCTCCACCGCGATACAGAGTCCAGCCGGTTCCTAGAATGTAGTGCGTTCTAATCAGGTAGTCCAGGCTGGCAGAGCCGTATTTGGTGCGGGTTTGGTTGGTGAAACTCGAGTTGATACTTTGCAGCCCGGCTTGCAGATCGAAGCGGAGCTTGTCGCCCATCTGCCGGGTCAGGGTTACGGACTCATAAGATCCGCTGCCGAAAGAGCTATTGAAACGCGAATAGCGAAGGTCCACCCGGAAGGGAAACGGGAGGCGGGTCAAGATGAGGCCTCCCATATAGTTCAGCGCCGCTTTTGAATCCTGCTCGCGCTTGGCGGAGCCGAGATTTCCGTAGAAGGTGGCGCCGGCGGTGGGGCTTAACTTCAAACCGGCGCTGAAGCCCTGGAAGAGAAACTGGTCCAGCAGGCCGGTGCCGAGCAGCCGCGTGTCGAAAGTGGGAACGTCGCGGAAATAGTTATGGCTGAAATCGAGCGACAGCGCTTTGCTGAGTTGGAAACGCAGGGTCAGGAAACTGCGTGCGAGGCGAGGGCTGGTGTTGCCGTCGGAGGTAAGCGGCCGGGCGAGCCGGTCGGCTTCCAGGTCGTGGTAGATAGAGACCCGGCTACCCACCACGATGGTGTTTTCGAAGAAGACGAACTCACGCTCGGGATGCCAGTGGCTGCGTGTCAAGGCTAGGCCCGCCGTGCTGGCGTAGTGCACGGAGTCATAGGATCCGTGTTCGAAGGCGACAAACGCACCGGCCATCTGGCGGTTAGGATCGTAGTTCCAAGCGGTGGGATTGGGTGTGGATCCGACGAACACACCCGCAGTCAAGGACTTGCCCACACGGCGCGCGAAATACCCGCCGTCGATGGTGCTCAAGCTAGGCGCCCATGGAAGCAGAAAGCGCCCGATGCCCGCCACATAGCGGGAATTAGGATTGCTGTAATACAGTCCGATCTGGTAAGTCCGATTCAGGATGTCTTGCAAAGTGGTAACGGTCGCGGCGCCACGCCGCGAGGTGAACTGGCCCCGCCAGTAGCCGGTGAAATTCCAATACCCGCCGGCAATGCGAGTGACGTCGGCACGCAGCACAATTCCCTCCTGCATGGTGGCCACGCCGCTGGTTCGGTCCAGAATGGCATTCTCTTCGAGGCTGATGCGGCCGCGCACCCGGTTGACGGCGGGAGACGGAGGCCTGGGTACGTATTGCCGCAGTTCCTCCTCGATTGGGTCGCCTTCGGTGAAAGTCACTGTCTGAGCGGCGTGCCGGATCGATTTCGAAGTGCGAACCTGCACCAGCAACTGGGCGTCCTCTGGGGAAAGCTCCGCCGTATCGCCCAAGTGGATCGCGACAGCCGGGTTCTTGGCCTCGCACACCGCTGAAATACTGGCTACCGCCACCACCGTGATTTCGCCGATCTCGAGGCGTTTCATCTGGGGATCGCCCAGGGCCAGGCGCGAAACTTTCAGCCGCATCCCTTCGGTGAGCCCGTCGTTGGTGCCACCATCCAGGTACACCGCCGCGGCGGCGAGCTGCTTGATATGGTAGGTGGTCCGCACCGAGGGCACCTGCGCCCAGGCGGCGGATACCTGCCAGAGCAGAGCCGGACCGATCGCCAGCGCGAGTCGTCGCATCATTAGTGGGTCCCGCGGGGGTGGCAACTGTAACAACTGGTCCCGTTGTAGACGAAGTTCTTGACCCCGTTGTGATTCGATGTGACGGAGGTCTGGTTGCTGTGTTGGTGGCACGTGATGCACGTGAACACGGCGTAGTTCGCGGAGTTGCTGTGGCAATCGCTGCACGCGGTCCATTTACCCTGGTGGGTACCGCTGTAGATCGGGAAGAAGGCCGCATCGTGTGCCGTGTAGGTGGCGCCGGTCCAGTTCACAAAGGTGTGGCACGTATTGCAGGTGGTCGCAAAGCCCGCGGCTACGTGCCCTGGGTTGGTGGTGTTCTGGTAGTCGGTCTTATGGCAACTGTAGCAATCGCTGGGAGTGGAGGTGTAGCTGTTGCCCACATGGCATAGGGCGCATTGATTATTGGTGAGCAGGGTGGCGTGTTGACCGGTCAACGCCAGCGGCGTGGCCGGGTGGGTGAATGTGGCACCGGACCAGTTGGTGGTGGAATGGCAAACGGAACAGTCCTGCGGGAATCCGGCGGCCTTGTGCGGAGGAGTGGTGGTTCCGTTGTAGTCGGTCTGGTGGCAGTTCCAGCATGCCGCGCTGGTCAGGCTGAAGTTATTATTCACGTGGCACTGGGTGCACGGTGTCGTCAGATGCGTCCCGGTCAAGGCGAAGCCCGTGGTGGCGTGGTTGAACGTGGCGCCGGTCCAATCGGTGGTGGTATGGCAGCCGGAACAATCCTGCGGGAATCCGCTGGCTTTGTGCGGCGGGTTGGTGGTGTTGTTGTAACTGGTCTGGTGACAGTTCCAGCAGGCCGCGCTGGTCAGGCTGTAGTTATTGTTCACGTGGCACAGGGCGCACTGCAAGCTGGTATGCGCGCCGGTTAGGGCGAACCCGGTAGTCGTATGGTTGAACGTGGCGCTGGTCCAGTTGAGGGCAGTGGATCCGTGGCACCCGGTGCAGTCTTGCGGGAATCCGGAGGCCTTGTGGGGCGGGTTGTTGGCCCCGTTGTAGTCGGTCTGGTGGCAGCCCCAGCAGGCTGCGCTGGTCAGGCTGTAGTTGTTATTGATGTGGCACGCGGCGCACTGCTGGGTGGCGTGGAGACCTACCAGCGCAAAGCCGGTGGACGCGTGGTCGAACGTGGCGCTGGTCCAGTTGAGGGCCGTGGATCCGTGGCACTGGGTGCAGTCTTGGGGGAATCCGGCGGATTTGTGCGGCGGGCTGTTGGCTCCGCTGTAGTCGGTCTGGTGGCAACCCCAGCAGGCCGTGCTGTTCAGGGTGTAGTTGTTGTTCACATGGCACGCGGCGCACTGCTGGGTAGCGTGGAGACCCACTAGCGTGAACCCGGTAGTCGCGTGGCTAAAGGTGGCGCCGTCCCAATTATTCGTGGTGTGGCAGCCGGAACAATCCTGCGGGAAGTTGGCCGACTTATGCGGCGGGTTGGTGGTTCCGTTGTAGTTGGTCTGGTGACAGTTCCAGCACGCCCCGCTGGTCAGGCTGTAGTTGTTGTTCACGTGGCACGCGGCGCACTGCTGGCTGGTATGCACGCCGGTCAGGGCGAACCCGGTAGTCGCATGGTTGAACGTGGCGCTGGTCCAGTTGAGGGCCGTGGATCCGTGGCACCCGGTGCAGTCTTGCGGGAATCCGGCGGATTTGTGCGGCGGGTTGTTGGCTCCGTTGTAGTCGGTCTGATGGCAGCCCCAGCAGGCCGCGCTGGTCAGGTTGTAGTTGTTATTGACGTGGCACGCGGCGCACTGCTGGGTGGCGTGGAGACCTACCAGCGCGAAGCCGGTAGTCGCATGGTTGAACGTGGCGCTGGTCCAGTTGAGGGCCGTGGATCCGTGGCACTGGGTGCAGTCTTGCGGGAGTCCGCCGGCCTTGTGCGGCGGGTTGTTGGCTCCGTTGTAATCGGTCTGGTGGCAGCCCCAGCAGGCCGCGCTGGTCAGGGTGTAGTTGTTGTTCACATGGCACGCGGCGCACTGCTGGGTGGCGTGGAGACCCACTAGCGTGAAGCCCGTGGTCGCGTGGCTAAACGTGGCGCCGTCCCAATTAGTCGTGGTGTGGCAGCCGGAGCAATCCTGCGGGAAGTTGGCCGACTTGTGCGGCGGATTGTTGGTTCCGTTGAAGTCGGTCTGGTGGCAGTTCCAGCAGGCTGCGCTGGTCAGGCTGTAGTTATTATTCACGTGGCACTGGGCGCACTGTAGGCTGTTGTGCGCGCCGGTCAGCGTGAAGCCGGTAGTCGCGTGGTTGAAGGTGGCGCTGGTCCAGTTGAGGGCCGAGGATCCGTGGCACTGGGTGCAGTCTTGCGGGAGTCCGCCGGCCTTGTGCGGCGGGTTGTTGGCTCCGTTGTAATCGGTCTGGTGGCAGCTCCAGCAGGCCGTGCTGGTCAGGGTGTAGTTGTTATTGACGTGGCAGGCGGCACACTGCTGGGTGGCGTGGAGACCCACGAGGGTGAACCCGGTAGTCGCATGGTTGAAGGTGGCGCTGGTCCAGTTGAGGGCCGAGGATCCGTGGCACTGGGTGCAGTCTTGCGGCAAACCGCCGGCCTTGTGCGGCGGGGTGAGGGCTCCGTTGTAATCGGTCTGGTGGCAGGTGATGCACGCCGCGCTGGTCAGGCTGAAGTTGTTATTGACGTGGCACCCGGCGCATTGCTGGGTGGCGTGGAGTCCCACCAGGGCGAATCCGGTAGTCGCGTGATTGAAGGTGGCGCCACTCCAATCGGCCGTGGTGTGACAGCCGGAGCAATCCTGCGGGAAGTTGGCCGACTTGTGCGGCGGATTGTTAGTGTTGTTGAAGTCGGTCTGGTGACATCCCCAGCAGGCGCCGCTCGTCAGGCCGTAGTTGTTGCTTACGTGGCACTGCACGCACTGCAGGCTGACATGCGCGCCGGTCAGGGTGAACCCGGTAGTCGTGTGGTTGAACGTGGCGGTGGTCCAGTTGAGCGCCGAGGATCCGTGGCACAGGGTGCAGTCCAGCGGGAATCCCGCGGACTTGTGCGGTGGGTTGGTGGTTATGTTGAAATCGTTGAGATGGCAGTTGATGCAGGCCGCACTGGTCAGGCTGAAGTTGTTATTGACGTGGCACGCGGCGCACTGCTGAGTGGCGTGGATGCCGACCAGGGCGAATCCGGTAGTCGCGTGGCTAAAGGTGGCGCCGGTCCAATTAGTCGTAGTGTGACAGCCGGAACAATCCTGCGGAAAGTTGGCCGACTTATGCGGCGGATTACCGGTCTTGTTGTAATCAGTCTGGTGACAGTCCCAGCAGGCTGCGCTGGTCAGGCTGTAGTTGTTGTTCGCGTGGCACTGGGCGCACTGCGCGCTGATATGGGCGCCGGTCAGGGTGAACCCGGTAGTCGCATGGTTAAACGTGGCGCTGGTCCAATTGAGGGCCGAGGATCCATGGCACACGGTGCAGTCTTGCGGGAATCCGGCGGCTTGGTGCGGAGGGTTGTTGGCTCCGTTGAAGTCGGTGAGATGGCAGTTGATGCAGGACGCGCTGGTCAGGGTGTAGTTGTTGTTGGTGTGGCACCCGGCGCACTGCTGCGTGGCATGGAGTCCCACCAGAGCGAATCCGGTGGTGGCGTGGTTGAAGGTGGCGCCGCTCCAATTAGTCGTGGTGTGACAGCCGGAACAATCCTGCGGGAAGTTGGCTGACTTATGCGGCGGATTACCGGTCTTGTTGTAATCAGTCTGGTGACAGTCCCAGCAGGCTGCGCTGGTCAAGCTGTAGTTGTTGCTCACGTGGCACTGGGCGCACTGCAAACTGACATGGGCGCCGGTCAGGGTGAACCCGGTGGTCGTGTGGTTGAACGCGGCGCTGGTCCAGTTCAGGGCCGAAGACCCGTGACACAAGGTGCAGTCCAGCGGGAATCCAGCGGATTTGTGCGGTGGATTGGTGGTTCCGTTGAAGTCGGTGAGATGGCAGTTGATGCAGGACGCGCTGGTCAGGGTGTAGTTGTTGTTGGCGTGGCACCCGGCGCACTGCTGGGTGGCGTGGAGACCGAC
This sequence comes from Candidatus Solibacter sp., assembly GCA_025358475.1. GTDB lineage: Bacteria > Acidobacteriota > Terriglobia > Bryobacterales > Bryobacteraceae > Solibacter. Next base: position 5,741 of record JANYJN010000206.1, on the reverse strand, counting down.
CAAGGCGAAGCCCGTGGAGGCGTGATTGAAGGTGGCGCCGCTCCAATTAGTCGTGGTGTGACAGCCGGAACAATCCTGTGGGAAGTTGGCCGACTTGTGCGGCGGTTTGTTGGTGTTGTTGTAATCGGTCTGGTGACAACTCCAGCAGGCGCCGCTCGACAGATTGTAGTTGTCGTTCACGTGGCACTGGGAGCACTGCTGGCTGGTATGAGCGCCGGTCAGGGTGAACCCGGTGGTCGCGTGATCGAAGGTGGCGCTGGTCCAGTTGAGGGCCGAGGACCCGTGACACAGGGTGCAATCTTGCGGGAATCCGGCGGCTTTGTGCGGAGGGTTGTTGGCTCCGTTGAAGTCGGTCTGGTGGCAGTTCATGCAGGCCGTGCCGGTCAGGCTGTAGTTGTTATTGATGTGGCACGCGCCGCATTGCTGGGAAGCGTGGAGACCCACCAGCGCGAAGCCGGTGGTGGCATGGTTGAAAGTGGCGCCGGTCCAATCGACCATGGTGTGGCAGCCGGAACAGTCCTGCGGGAAGCTGGTTTGTTTGTGCGACGGGTCAGTGGTGTTGTTGTAATCGGTCTGGTGACAGCTCCAGCACGCCCCGCTCGTCAGAGAGAAGTTGTTGTTCGCGTGGCACTGGGCGCACTGCAGGTTGGTATGCGCGCCGCTCAGCGTGAACCCGGTGGTGGCGTGATTGAACGTCGCGGCGCTCGTCCAGTTGACGGCCGAAGATCCATGACACAGCGTGCAGTCTTGCGGGAATCCGGCGGCTTTGTGCGGCGGGTTGTTGGCTCCGTTGAAATCGTTGAGATGGCAGTTGATGCAGGCCGCGCTGGTCAAGCTGTAGTTGTTGTTGAGGTGGCACGCCGCACACTGCTGGGTGGCGTGGAGGCCCGCCAGTGCGAATCCGGTGGTGGCGTGGTCAAAAGTGGCGCCGGCCCATTTGGTTGTGGTGTGGCAGGCAGCGCAGTCCTGCGGGAAGCCGGAAGTCGCGTGATTGGGGCGGGTGGTTTTCTGGAATTCGGCAAGATGGCAGCCCACGCATTGCAGCGGCGTCCCCGTGAAGACTCCGTTCGCGTGGCACTGAGCGCACGGCACGCTGGCGTGCGCACCGGTCAGAGTGAAACGGCTCAGGTTGTGATCGAACTTGGCGCCTTGCCAGCCGGAGGTAGTATGACAACCCTCGCAACTGGTGGAGAACTTGCCGGTTTGGTGGTTGGGATTCGTCGTCCGATTGTAGTCGGCCAAGTGGCATCCCACGCATTGCGCCGGCGTCCCGGCAAAGACTCCGTTCGCGTGACACTGAGCGCACTGCGCGCTGGCGTGTGCCCCGGTCAGTGCGAAACTAGTGAACTGAGTGTGGTTGAAGCTAGCGCCCGTCCAGACGTTAATGCTGTGGCAGTTCTGGCAGGTGACTGGGAGTTTCGCCGTTACGTGGTTCAGCGGTGCGGCGCGCTGATAGTCCTGACGGTGGCAGGCAACGCACTCAGTGCTGAGCCCGGTATAGACTCCAGCCGCCGCCCCATGGTGGCAAGCTTCGCAGGTCGCCGTGGCGTGGGCGCCAATTAGCGGAAACCGGTTGTTGTGCTGCTGAACCGCCGAAATCGCCACCTTCCAACTGCTAACGGTATGGCAACTCTGGCAGTCGGATCCGAACTGCCGCCGATGCAGATCGGCGTGACATTCCGAGCAGCGTGTGGGCGCATTCGAGAATACCAGGTTGGCGTGACAGCTCTGGCAAGCGACCCCCTGGTGCAGACCCTGTAGCGGGAAACCGGTCTGCCGGTCATGGTTAAACTCCGGCTGCTTTCGGATGGGCTTCCATGCCGTGCTGGTGTGACAGTTTTCGCAACGAATGTTGAGCGCCCCGTGCGGGTTAGCGACACGGCCGCGAGCAGACTCCTGAGCGGTCGCCGGAGCGCACAAGAAGGCCGCACCTAACAAAGACACCAGCAACCGGAAATTTCCAGTCCCCTCAGACACTAATGGACACCCCCTCGCGAATTCCCTCTCGACGTGTCTCAGTTTAGGGCAACCCGCTTCCGTTGGCGGAACCTTGTTTCTTTAAGTTAGGCAATGCTGCAAGCAATCCGGCGGCCACTCAAGATTGTTGATTGCTAGCGGTCAGCCGGGCAACCGCTGGGGGCAAAAATTCCACCATTCCGTAAAACCACGTAAATTTGTCGTACGAGTAAGTGAAAAATGCTCTCTTTTGACCACCGCCACCGGACGGTTGGTTCACCGATGGCAGGACGCACATTCCCGAGGCGTTCCTTTATACAGCGCGATGGTTCGCCCGGCGACGCTCTGCTCCGCTTTGTGGCACATCCGGCACGGGACATCGAGATGTGCCCCGCGAAGCGAGAAGGTGGACCCGGTTTCGTGGTCGAACCCTGTGGCCAACCACCGGCTGGTGGTGTGGCAGCGGGCGCAATCGGCACTATCGCCACCGCTCTGGAACTGGCCCCCGTGAATGTCCTCGTGACAGCTCGCGCACTGGGGCGAAGTCTTGAATGGAATCTGTCGCGGGCGTCCCGCCGGATTGAGCGGCCTGTGGCAGTCCAGGCATCCCAGAACGAGGTGGGCACCAGTAAGCGGGAAGCCGGCCTGAGCGTGATCGAAAGATTTCAACCGCTGCCATGAGGCCAGACCGTGGCAGGATTCGCAAACATCCGGGGCAGCCTGACTTCCGGCAGCCATCGCGGTTGGAAAGTCGCCGTGATGCGGATCCTGGTGGCAGCCCACGCACGCCAGGTTGCCAAAATGGAATTGCCAGCCGTCGGCATGGGGGCCTTTCTGGTGGCAATCCTGACACGCCACGGCGGCATGCGCGCCATTCAAGGCAAAGCGGGAATTCTGATGATCCCGAAGACTGAAGGTGGCCGGGTGAAAGCCGTTCACCGTGTGGCAGGCCTCGCACCGGTTGGCCCTGGGAGCGCTGGCGAATTGCCCGGCATGAGGATCCTTATGGCAGTCGAGGCAGGCCTTGAACCGCGGGTGATAGTTGGTACCGGGAGCGGCTGGCGTGTGGCACTTCGCGCAGGCCATTCCCTGGTGTTTGCCGGTGAGCGGGTAGGCGGTGGCCTGATGACTGGCCTCGGTAAACGTGCTGGGGCGCCAGCCCGTTGCAGTGTGGCACGAGCCGCAGTCGCCGCCATCGGCGCGGTGGAGGAACTGGCCCTGATGCTTGTCCTGGTGACAATCCAGGCATTTCTGGTGCGCTACCGGGGTCTTGAAATTCGAGTCCCGATGACACTTCAAGCAAGCCACGTCGCGATGCTTTCCCTCCAGCGGGAATTTCGTGGTGGCGTGGTCGAAGCCGTTCGAAATCCGCACTTGCTTCCACACATCGGTGTTGTGGCAGCCCTCGCATCGCGCGGCAAAGGCGCCCCGATGGGGATCCTTGTGGCATCCGGTGCACGCCGCGAAAGACAGGCCGGTGTATTGGACCACCTTGGCGTTGCTCGCCGCCGGGTGATGGCACTTGGCGCATTCCACGTCCTTGTGTTTACCGGTTAGGGGAAAGTGCGTGGTGGAGTGATCGAACGACTTCAGCGGCTTCCAGCCGGCGACGGAGTGGCACTTCTCGCAGTCCGCGCCCAACTGCCCGCCATGGGGGTCCGCATGGCACGGCTGACAAGCCGGATGGAGCCCTTCGAAGGTCTTGTTCAGGTCGCTAACTTTGATCTGCCGGCGGTCGGCCTGTGAGATGTGCTTGGCGTTGTGACATTGCTCGCAGTGCAGCCCGGCGTGGCGGCCCAGCAACGGATAGCCGGTCTGGCGATGGTCGAACTCCTCCTTGGATGTCTCCCATTTGTAGATGCGGAAGTCTTCGCCGTAATGCTCCGTATGGCAGCGTGCGCAATCCTGGTCCTGCTTTGCCCGGTCAACTACGCGCCCATGGTAGCCCTCGTGCTGGCGCACCAAGGTCCGAATCTCGTTATGACAGGACAGGCATTTGAGCTTGGGCGAACCTGCACCAAAGACATGGCAACTGGCGCATTTCAGAGTACCATCCAACGACTTATGGGACTTGGACAACGGGCCGGGTGAAACCTGCCCGATGAGAGGACAGAACGCGGCAAACAAAGAGAAGGAAAGTTTGGCAACACCAAAACCCTTAAGTCGCAAGAAGCTTGGCCGAGCAGGTTAAGTGCCAAAACCGGTGGGTGTTCTGTGTAAGGGAGCGGATTTCGCGACTAAGCCACGAAATCCCCAGCACGATAAAGCACCCCCGCGTGTTGGCGCGCCTTCCATAGTGCGAGCATGATGGGGGCATGATAGGACAATGGGATCATGACCGGCGTGAGAATGGACAAGTGGCTCTGGGCCGCCCGCTTCTTCAAGACCCGCTCGATGGCCGCGCGGGCATGTGAACTCGGCAGGATTGAGGTCAACGGCCTGCCGGCCAAGCCAGCGCGCGAGGTCCGCGCCGGCGACCTCTTGCGCGTGAAGAACGACGGCGGCGATTTTCAAGTGGAGGTGCTGGCTCTCAGTGCGATGCGCGGGCCGGCGGCGGTGGCGCAAGCGCTCTACCGCGAGACGGAAGCCAGCCTGGAGTTGCGGCTGAAATTGGCGGAAGAGCGCCAAGCGATGCCGCATGGCGAAGCTTCCCGGGAAGGCAAACCATCGAAACGCGATCGCCGTGAAATCGACCGGCTTCGGGGTAGAGTGTAGAAGTCGCCGAGCGTTCCACGCCGCCCCCAGTATCCGACTCGCGGAGCGGCACTGCCTCTTTCATCGCCCTTTCCGCCCCGCTATAGTATTGTCTGGAACGCAACTTCGCATGGCGAAGCCCACGCGGGTAGGCGCAGGCCCTACGCCACCGGCTTCTCCAACTCCAACAGCAACCGCTTGCGCCACAACCCGCCGCCGTAGCCACCCAGTTCGCCGTTCTTGTTTACCACGCGGTGACACGGAATCAGAATCGCGATCCGGTTGCGCCCATTGGCTGTGCCCACCGCGCGTGACGCTGCGGGACGCCCCACCGCCCTTGCCAGTTCCTCATAGGAGCGCGTTTCGCCATAGGGAATCGCCAGCAGGCGCGCCCAGACCTCGCGCTCGAATGCCGTCCCCGGATAGGCCAGCGGGACGGTGAATTCCCGGCGGGCCCCCGCAAAATATTCGCGCAGCTCCGCGCGCATCTGCTCCAGGTGCGCCGTCTCACCGGGCACCATCGCCATCTGAAACCGCTGCCGCAGGGTATCGAATTGCGCCTCCAGCATGCGCCGACTGGTGAACTCCAGCAGGCAGACGCCGGCGTCCACCGCACCCGCTACCATTGGTCCCATGGGCGTCTGCACCCAGGAGAGCCGTACGCAGTCGCCGCCGTGCACCTGCCCCGGAGGTGTGCCAAACACGCGGGCAAACGCGCTCCGGAAGCCGCTGTGCGAATCGAAGCCCGAGTCGAAGACAGTCTCATCGAGCGCCTTCCCTCCGCGAATGCTTTCGAACGCCTTGCCCAGGCGTCTGGCGCGGCAGTAGGCCTGAAACGTCATGCCGTAATCGCGCAGAAACTGGCGGCGCACGCGTCCAGGGTCAAGCCCCAATTCGCGCAGTTCTCCTTCGCGAATCCGCACATCCGGACCGGCGTCGAGCCGCGCCAGCAACTCGCGCACCCACTCTGGCGCCGCGCTCTCCGTGGGGCAGCACCGCTTGCACGCCCGATACCCCGCGAACAGCGCATCCTTCACGGTGGCGAAGAACTCGACATTTTCGGGACGCGGCTTTCTCGCCGGGCACGCGGG
>JANYJN010000146.1 GCA_025358475.1 Candidatus Solibacter sp. | reverse complement strand
GAGCAGCCGGAAATGGTGGAATTCCTGCGCACCGCCAGCCACGGCCAAGTCATGCTCTCCATGTTCCGCGAGACGTTTCCCAAGCTGCCCGAAGGCACTACGCTGCTGCTCGACGAACCGGAAATGGCGCTTTCGGTTTCCAACCAGCGCCGCGTTCTCAAAATGCTCCAGGAACTGGTGGACCGGAAGAAGTTCCGCATCGTCTGCGCCACGCACTCGCCCGTCCTGATTGAGTCGCCGGAAACCTACGTGATCAACCTGGATCGTCACATCAATCGGAACGTCGTGCCGAACGACCAGGGCGTCGAAGGCGCCAGCACCATTCAGTAGCCGGAGGCCTATGATCTGTTGTGCGCAATTCGACAAGCTGCTGGATCGTGACCTTGCCCGCCACGCGCAGCCTTACCAGCTCTCAAACGGCACCATCATCACGGAAATCGACACCGAATACTTCTTCGTATTTGGCGACGACCGCCACCAGTTCGTGGGACTGAACTACTGCCCGTTCTGCGGCAGGGTCCTGTCCCGGGAACTATGGAATCTCGAAAAGAAAAAATAGGACGACGCCGGCGCTTCAGCAGGGCAACGCTATGCCGTGTGCGCGTTCGCGGCCTTCATGGCGGCGACCCTCTCCTGCATGTGACGCGTCAAGTGCGGCACCTTGCCGAGCATGCGCTCTACCAGCATGAGCTGGCCGCGATGGTGCATCTCGTGCTCCTTGGGAGAGATCAGCATCTCGAAGCGCGACTTGCTGGGCGGCACCATCCCGGGCGAGTACTGGACGCTCTCCGCCAGGAACGCATCCGACAGGCCTTCCAGGGCTTGGGCGTACTTCTCGCCTTCCGCGCGCAGCATTTCAAGAATCTGCGCCTTGGATCGCACCAACTGCTCATCGGCCGCTTGTTTACCGATAAAGCCGAAGAAGTCGAAGCCCACCAACGTGTCGCGGTGCTCGAGGAGGTTGACCTCCTCCTGAAAGCGCGGTCCCATCGCGATGTGAACCAGCGTCTCGGCGACGCTGCGGCATCCCGGCGCGGCTCGGAAGCTGTAGCTTTCCTCGGGGATTTCTTCGGCGATCTTGATTGTGTTGGCGCGAACGGTGCGGTAGCTCGCGGCCATTTCTTTCGGTCCGTAATAAGTCATAGGGCTCCTCTGAGTGGATACCCTTAAGTTTACCCGAGTTTCTCAAAACGCGTCGCGCAACCACTCGATGCGCGCTGGGCGGTCCAGCACGATGCTGACGATATCGAAGCGCGTATCGGGCCACGGGATTTCGGCGCGCCGGGCGTAGTCGCGGGCCGCCTGCCGCACGCGCTCGCGCTTCTGGGCATCCACCGCGGACTCGGGCGCACCGAATTCCTGGCTGCCGCGCGTCTTGACTTCGATGAAGGCGAGCTTGCGGCCGTCCCAGGCCACCAGGTCGATCTCGCCAGAGCCGGAGAGCGTGCGGTAGTTGCGCGCCACCACCGTGCATCCGCGCGCGCGCAGAAAGCGATGCGCCATGTCTTCGCCGATGCGTCCGTGATCCTGGGCATACCGGCGCCGCCGTATGCGATCGGCGGCGCGGTACAGCAGGCCTAACATTGGATCGCCGTCATTTGATTACTTCGAATTCGAATTCCATCGCTTTGCCGCGCACCACGTAACACAGATAGTATTCCCAAAACCGCCGGTACCGCCGGAACCGGTTCACCAGAAACTGGAACCCCAGCCACCGCCAAAAAGCAAGTAGCTTTACGTGCACGGAAATCTCACGGAATCTGCATTTCGAATAATAGCCGAAGCCGGCGTGATCCTCGCCGAAGTAGCGGAAGCTGAAACTATTCAGATGGTGCTTGTGCGTGGGGTCGCAGAAGGAGCTGAAATCGGTGTAATGCGGGGTCTCCAGGCGCACCGTGCCGCCTGCCCGCACAAGGCGATGGAACTCCTCCATGGTGCGGATCACGTCGCTCACGTGCTCGATGGTGTGGATGGCCGTCAGCCGGTCGAAGGAGCTATCGGCGAACGGGTAGGGAAAACGGTCGAGGTCCGCCAGAACGTCGGCACAGCTGGCGGGATTGCGGTCGAGCCCGATGGCGCCGGGCTGCTTGTGAATCCCGCAGCCCACGTCGAGCGTCCTCAAGCTTCCGCGATTACCTGTTTCAGGCACGCTTCCAGAGTATCAAGCGCGAAATCGCATTGGTCGCGCGAAATCACCAAAGGGGGGCAGAGGCGCAGCGTGTTGTCGCCCGCGCCCAGCACCAGGAGTCCGCGCTCGAAGGCCAGCGTGACCACCCGGTCGCGCCATACCGCCGCCTTTTCTTTCGTCGCCTGGTCGCGCACGATCTCGATGCCCAACATGAGGCCGAGCCCGCGCACGTCGCCCACTAGCGGGAATCGCGCCGGCCACTGCCGCATGCGCTCCATCAGGTGGGCGCCCATCACCCGGGCGTTTTCCACCAGTTCGTGTTGCAACAGCTCGATGGTCACCAGGGCCGCCGCGCAGGCTACCGGATTGCCGCCGAAGGTGGAGGCGTGCGCCCCGGGTGGCCACGTCATCAGGTCCGCGCGCGCCACGGTGGCGCCCAGCGGCATGCCGCTGGCGATTCCCTTGGCCACGGTGAAAATATCCGGCACGATGCCGAAGTGCTCCGCCGCCCACATCTTGCCGGTGCGGCCCATGCCGCTCTGCACTTCGTCGAGCACCAGCAGGATGCCGTTCTCCGCAGCCACCCGCGCCAGTTCGTCGAAGAATTTCTGCGGCGGAACAATGTAGCCGCCCTCGCCCTGTACCGGTTCCACTACGATGGCGGCCGTCTCCTCGGGGGGCGCGATGGTCTTCAGCAGCGTGTCTTCAATGTGCTTGACGCACTCCACCGCGCAATGGTCGGGCGTCTGGCCGTAGGGGCAGCGGTAGCAGTAGGGGTAAGGCGTGTGGATCACGCCCGGGATCAGCGGGCCGAACCTGGCGCGCTGCACCGCCCGTCGCGAGGTCAGCGATAGCGCTCCCATGGTGCGGCCGTGGAAGCTGCCGAAGAAGGCGATGATCTTGTCGCGCCCCGTGGCGTAGCGGGCCAGCTTGATGGCGCCTTCCACCGCCTCCGCGCCCGAGTTGCCGAACGAAACCCGCCGCGGCACGTCGCCGGGCGAGATTTCATCCAGCTTCTCGGCCAGCGCAACCAATTCTTCGTAGTAGAAATCCGTGCCCGACATGTGGATCAGCCGGGCAGCCTGCTTTTGGATAGCTTCCACTACCCGCGGATGGCAGTGGCCGGTCGCCACCACGGCGATGCCCGCCGTGAAATCGAGGAACCGGTTGCCATCCACGTCCTCGACGATCGCGCCTTCGCCTTTCCGCGCCACCAGCGGATAGCTGCGCGTATAGGATGGCGATACCACTCTTGCGTCGCGTTCGATGATCGCCCGCGCGCGCGGTCCCGGCAGCGGCCCCTGAAGATTCGGTAGGTCCGCACGGACCTGTTCCAAAATCGTGCTGATCATGGGAATAACTCCTCTTCGATATTCAGTTGTAGGGTTGAAGGAACTGCGCGCCCGAAGGCGCGCGCCGCGTGGGAGCGGGCGAGGAGTTAGTCCGAGGCGAAAAGCCCGGGTCGGGATTGCGCTGGGCTGCTTCCCATGTCCTTATACTAACATGTTTGAATCGGGTAGTTTTTATACGATTTGGCCTAAAAGGCCTTAATACGAATAAGATACGTTGGAGTTGCACGTTGGTATGCGCCGTGCACTACAAACCAAAGGAGGCCGACGAACATGCGTAAATGGCTTTGCGTCGCATCGGTGTTGTTGCTCGCCGGATGCTCGAAAACGAAGAACCCGTGGCCCACGGCACAGGGTGAGGCCGGGGCTAATCCGGCCACTGAAGCTGCGCAGCAGCGCTCCGTGGCACCGGTTATGGCCACTGAATCCGTGCCGCTGGGCACCCGCACACAGGTCGCGGCCACGGAGTCTGCTTCGCAGCGCTCCGCGGGGGTGATTCCCAGCGGCACGCCAGTTCATGTGCGGGTGGATGAATCGATCGACACGCGCCGCAATCGCGGCGGCGACCCGTTTACCGCGACCCTTTCCCAACCCATCGAGGTGGACGGCCGGATCATGGTGCCGGCCGGGACTGAGTTCTCCGGGCACGTCACCACGGCCGCGGCCTCGGGCCGCCTCAGAGGCCGTGCGTCTCTCGGGTTGAGGCTCGACTCCTTCCGCCTGAACGGGCGGGTGTATCCGGTGCAAACCTCCAGTGTGCAACGCGTGAGCGCGTCGCACAAGAAGCGTAACGCCCTGCTGATTGGCGGCGGCGCCGGGCTGGGCGCAGCGCTGGGTGCGATCGCCGGCGGGGGCAAGGGTGCGCTGATCGGGGCCGGAGCCGGCGCCGGGGCGGGCACGGCGGGCGCCGCCGCCACCGGCAAACGCCAAGTAGCGATCGGAGCCGAAACCCCGCTGCGCTTTACGTTACGTTCCTCCGTGGAGATGTAGGACAGGCCTCCCGGCCTGTCCCTGCGCTAGATGCGTCTTGACCCATCGGTGGAGCGGACCCCCAGGTCCGCGGGGGACTCCCTCGTCCCGCTTGCCCGGGCAACGACCTCCGCATCTTGCAGGGTGCCAGCAGGCCGATGGGGGCGTGGGCCGGGGACCGGGGGGTCCGCCCCACCAAGCACGCCGTTCTAGCGACAGTGCTCAAGTTATTCACGGGATTTCGCGGGCCGAAGGCCTATTAAACAGGCTAGGAGTCGCCAGGAGTCCTGTCCTACTTGCCGCTGGGGCCCAATAGACGGCACAAACCCAGCGCCCTACGCCACCTTCCCGAAGACTCTTGCGAAAATCTTGTCCACGTTGCGCAACTGCCGCTCCAGCGAAAACGCTTCCGCAATTTTCTCTACACTCAGCACCGCCCGAATCCCGGCGTCGCTCTCGATGGCCGCGCGGAAGTCGCCCTCCTCTTCCCATGCCCGCATGGCGTGCTCTTGCACCAGGCGGTAGGCCTGCTCGCGCTGCATACCGCCGGCGGCCAAATCCAGCAGCACCTGCCCGCTGAACACCAACCCGCGCGTCATATTCAGGTTGCGCCGCATGCGCTCCGGATAGACCAGAAGTCGATCCACCAGCTTCGTCGTCTTCTCCAGCAGATAGTCGGTCAGGATGGTGGAATCCGGCAGAATCACGCGCTCCACCGAAGAGTGCGAGATGTCGCGCTCGTGCCACAGCGCCACATTTTCGAAGGCGGCCATCACATTAGAGCGGACCACGCGCGCCAGGCCGCAGATCTGTTCGCAGGTCACCGGATTGCGCTTGTGGGGCATTGCCGAGCTACCCTTCTGCCCGCGCGCGAAATACTCTTCGGCCTCGCGCACCTCAGTGCGCTGCAGGTGGCGCACTTCCAACGCGATTTTCTCGCACAGCGCGGTCGCGAGCGCCAGCGCCGCCACGAAGTTGGCGTGCCGGTCGCGTTGGATCACCTGCGAGGCCACCGTCGCCGGCCGCAAGTTCAGCTTCGCGCAGATCAGCTCCTCCGTCTCCGGGTCAATGTGGCCGAACGTGCCCACCGCCCCCGACATCTTGCCGACGCGCACGTCCTCTGCCGCCGCGCCCAATCGTTTGAGGTTGCGCCCCGCTTCTTCGTACCAGATGGCCAGCTTCAGACCGAACGTAATCGGTTCCGCATGGACCCCGTGGGTGCGCCCGATCTGCACCGTGTGCTGGAACTCCAGCGCGCGCCGCTTGAGCGATTCCCGCAACCCCGTCAGGTCGCCGATCAGAATTGCCGACGCCTGCTGCAACAACAGCGCCTGCGCCGTATCCACCACGTCGTTCGACGTCAGCCCGTAATGAAACCAGCGCGACACCTCGCCGTGCCCGCTCGCCTGCATGGTCTCCGCCACCGCCGTGGTGAAGGCGATTACGTCGTGCTTCACGGTATTTTCGATTTCTTGGATGCGTGGCACCTCGAAGCCCGCGTGCGCGCGCAGCAGGCGGGCTGCCTCGGCGGGCACCACGCCCAGTTGCGCCAGCGCTTCCGAGGCTGCCAGCTCCACTTCGAGCCATTGTTGGAACTTGTTCCGGTCGCTCCAGATCCGGCCCATTTCGGGACGCGTGTATCGGGGAATCATGATGATTTTAGAATTGAAAAACTTCGCTTGGAGTATGGGGCGCGGCAATCGAAAGACGTGTCTCCAAACCGCGCCGCTGCAGGGCTTCGACGGCCACCATCTCCACGATCGCCGGGTGATTGTTCTGCTCGCTCAGGTGGCCTAGAATCAGATTCGCCGTGGTGGAATCCAGATCCTCCATCAGGTAATCCGACATGTGCAAATTCGAAAGGTGCCCCACGCGGCTCATCACGCGCTGCTTCACGCTCCAGGGATACGGCCCCACTTTGAGCATGTCCAGATCGTGATTGGCCTCCAGCAGCAGCAGGTTGGTGCGCCGCAAATGGAACTTGATGGATTCCGGCACGTAGCCTAGATCCGTGGCCACGCCCACGCGCACTCCCTGCGCTTCGAAGCAGTACCCCACCGGGTCGATGGCGTCGTGCGGGATGCCGAAACTCTGCACCTCGATATCGCCGATTTGGAAGCTGGCGCCCGCCTGAAATTGTTCCAGCCGCTCCGGCGGGGTGGCGCCCCAGTCGATCGCCGGCGCAGTCAGCAGCGTCATGTAGATCACCGCCCTTACGTCCTTATTGCGCGCCAGCACGGGCAGCCCCGCAACGTGATCGGAGTGTTCGTGGGTGATCAGGATGGCGTCGATCGATTCCAGCGATTCGCCAATGGAGGCGAGCCGCTTGCGCAGTTCGCGCATGCTCAGGCCGGCATCCACCAGGATTCGCGTATTTTCGGTGGCCAGGAGGGCGGCGTTGCCCGAACTCCCGCTGGCCAGCACGCAGAATTTTACGATGGTCTTCTCCCCGAACTTCAGAATACACCCAATCCC
>JANYJN010000143.1 GCA_025358475.1 Candidatus Solibacter sp. | reverse complement strand
CCGCTTTCTCGGATCGCGGCATGCCGCGATGACCGCAGTATTTATTGCAGAATACACCATTCACCCGGCTTGCAAATGTTTCGCACCGCAAAAAGCTGTCTGCCTCCACGATCCCCCTGTCGCGCCGCGCCGCGCCGCTGTACAATCGATGTTCGCAATCCAGATCGACATATGACTCCGAATCCTCTTCTGGGCGTAATCTTTCACTGGCTGGGTGGCCTTGCATCCGGCAGTTTCTATGTTCCTTACCGCGGCGTCAAGCGCTGGTCCTGGGAGACATACTGGCTGATCGGCGGCTTTTTCAGTTGGATCATCGCCCCGGTGACGCTGGGCATGTTCCTCACCAACGACCTGCCCTCGGTGCTGCGCGAAGCATCGGCGTCCACCCTCTTCTGGTGCTACTTTTGGGGCATGATGTGGGGACTCGGAGGCCTCACCTTCGGGCTCACCATGCGCTATCTCGGGATGTCGCTCGGCATGGCGGTCGCGCTGGGCTACTGCGCCGCTTTCGGTACCCTGATGCCGCCGATTTTCGATGGCGAGTTCGTATCCAAGGTACTCGGCACTCCCTCGGGTCAGGTGATCCTCTTCGGTGTCGCGGTCTGCCTGAGCGGCATCGCGTTCGCCGGCAAGGCGGGCATCTCTAAGGAACGCGAGATGTCGGCGGAACAGAAGCAGGAGGTCATCAAGGAATTCAATCTGAAGAAGGGCCTCCTGGTGGCCACGTTTTCGGGCGTCATGAGCGCCTGCTTCTCCTACGGCCTGCGCGCCGGCGACCCCATCAAAGCGCTCACCCTCGCTCACGGCACCACCACGCTCTGGCAGGGCTTGCCCGTGCTGGTCCCGGTGTTGCTGGGCGGCTTCACCACCAATTTCCTCTGGTGTGTGGCGCTGAATTTCAAGAACCACTCCGGCCACGAATACCTCAGCGCGCGCCAAACCAAAGCGCCCATGCTCCCCAACTATCTGCTCTGCGCCCTGGCCGGCACCACCTGGTACTTCCAGTTTTTCTTTTACACGATGGGCGAGACGCAGATGGGCGCCTACAAGTTTTCCAGTTGGACGCTCCACATGGCGAGCATCATCATCTTCAGCAGCCTCTGGGGCATCGCGCTGCATGAATGGCGCGGCGCCAGTGTCCGCACCAAGGGCTGGCTGGCTGTCAGTCTCGCCGTGCTGGTGCTCTCCACCATGGTGGTGGGCTATGGCAACTATCTGGGAACGCTGCCGCGCTGATATCGTAGGACTATGACCAAGGTGCAGATTCGGTTCCGCTTGCAGAAGCCCCTCGACGAGCCGGCGCTGAAGGCCATCGCCACGGTTCACGCCAAGTACGGCATACAGAAGATCAAGGTGGCGGATTCGCTCGACGCCCTAACTGTGGAATACGACGCCACCCGCCTGCGTCCCGCCGAGGTGCAGGCGGCGCTGGCGGGCGTCGGAATTTCGGTAGTAACCGAATAAGACGCCCGGGGCTCGCCCCTTGGCGGCTGGCCCGCGGACCAGTTCCCCGTCCTCCACCAGGACTGCCTCTAATGTATGTTCCATCACATTTAGAGGCAACGTCCGCAGTCTCCGAAGCTACCAGATTCGCTGTTTCCCCCAGGTTTGATTTGTGCGAACATAGGGTACACATAATTTTTGCAGGGCCACCGGCAAGGGCAGGCGGTCGGGAAGGCGGATTGTGAGCCAGAAAGCCGAAACGCCGTTTGACAGTATTGAGGGGTCGCACGAGTATGTCCGCATGCTCGCCGAAGCCGTGAATGAAGCCCGGCGCGACGTCGAAGAAGAAACCGCCGCGGCCGAGCAAGATCGTGCTCACCGCCGCAAAGAAGCGCTCCTCCTGGTTTCGTACAACCTCGCGAAGCTCAACCTTCATATCACCAGCAGTCGCCGTATCTTAAATGATCTGCGCAGCTTGCGCCGCCTGCTTTTGGCGGAGCGCGGTTTGCCGGCCGAAGACGAACGCGAGGTCGGCGCGAGCGACTAGACGCACGCACGACAAAAGCTCTTTAACCAATACACCGGTAACTGGTGTATTACTCCAGTCCGGCATCTGACCCCAGTGGTCTTTAATTCCATCACTATCTTTCAAGTTTGACCGCAAATGTTGTAATATTCGGCATTAAGTGCCCAAAATTGTTGATTTGTTGAACACTCCCACTTGACAGAGAGCGCCGGCGGGCGTAGTATTTAATGTCGTCAGACCTATTCTAAAACAGCACTCTATATCGGTGGTTTGTGGGGGACCCCGTATGAACTTTCAAATTGGCGAAAAGGTGGTGTATCCCAACCAAGGCGTTGGCACCATCGAGAATATCAGCACGCGTTCGTGCGGCACCGCTTTGGAGAGATTCTACCTGCTGCGATTTGCCTGCAGCATGACGGTCCTGGTGCCACTGTCCAACGCCGCCAACATCGGGTTGCGGAGGATAACCAAAGACCGGGAGATCTCGCGAATTCTCTCGTACCTTGCGCTCGGCTGGTGTTCCATCAACTCCGATTGGAAGGTCCGCTTTAAGGAAAATTGCGAAAAAATGCAGAGCGGGGACCTGCTGAAAGCCGCCGAGGTTTTCAAGGGTCTGATGCAACTGCACACCGATAAGCCGCTCTCCTTCCGCGAGAAGAAGATGCTGGACAGGGCGCGCCACATGCTGGTTTCGGAAATCTCCATCGCGCGCGGCGTTCCTGAAATCCATGCCGTCGCCCTGACGCAGCGCGCCCTGGCCAAGAGCGGCCTGAGTTTGCCCGCCACTCAGTGAACGGCCGGCTTGGCTGCCGGGCTCGACCGCGCAAGCCAGGGATAAACCTTCATCTCGATCATGCCGATCTTCACGGAAGGCTCCTGACTGGCCCACTCGCGTGCTTCTTCCAGAGAGGCAGCTTTGAAGATGTACATGCCTCGTAAGTCTCCGCCGTCGAGAATGGGTCCATAGATCAGCAGTTTTCATGATTCAACTTGTGTTCAAAGCTGTCCGCTTAAAATACGGGATTCGCGGCAAGGGGGCTATTTTCCCCGGATGCCGGCTCCGTAGGGTCACCGTATTCTGTTTACACAAGGTGCTCCGTTTCTCCCGATTTCGCCCACTCGCTGCAAGCCATTGAAAGAGGGTGGTTTAACCATGTATGATAGATCGTACGCATCTCGTAAAGATGCGTCGCTCTATGGCCTGGCCGTCCTGTTGGATGCCGAAGTGGTGGAGCCCGGGGATGCAGCCGCACAATAATGCGAATTCAGAAATTCTTCAAGGAACTCGGCCCCGGCCTGATTACCGGTGCGGCGGACGACGACCCCTCCGGCATTGCCACTTACTCGGTGAGCGGCGCCGCCTTCGGCTACGGTCCGCTGTGGACCGCGCTATTCTGTTTCCCCTTGATGGCGGCGGTGCAGTTGATGTGCTCGCGGCTGGGCATGGTCACGGGCCGCGGCCTGGCTGCCGTGGTGCGCCGGCGCTACTCGCGCTGGGTGCTGTGGGGCGCATGCCTGCTGCTGATTGTGGCCAACGTGATCAACATTGCGGCCGACCTGGGCGGCATGGCGGAAGCCACCCAAATGGTCACTGGCCTTCCCTCCGCGTGGCTTGTGCCGGTGTTCGCGGCGCTGATTGTCGCGGCCCTGTTCTGGACTTCCTACCGCTTCCTCGCACGCGTTTTCAAATGGCTCACCCTGGTGCTGTTCGCCTACGTGATCACCGCGTTCCTGGCCCATCCGGATTGGGCCGCGGTACTGCGCGCCACGTTTATCCCCGATATCCGCTGGTCCCGCGAGTATCTGGCGGTGCTGGTGGGAATTCTCGGCACCAGCATCTCGCCGTATCTCTTCTTCTGGCAGGCCGCGCAGGAAGTGGAGGAAGAGCGCTCTGAAGGCAAGAACACATTGGCAAAGCGCCAGGGCGCCACAGACGTGGAGTTGCGCCGGGCGCGCACCGACGTGCTGACCGGCATGTTCTTTTCCAACTTCGTGATGTACTTCATCATCCTCACGACAGCGGCCACGCTGCACGCTCACGGCATCACGCAAATTGCCACCGCCAGTCAGGCGGCCGAGGCCTTGAAGCCGCTCGCCGGGAAGGGCGCCTACTGGCTGTTCACGCTCGCCCTCATCGGCACCGGGATACTCGGTGTGCCGGTGCTGGCCGGGTCCAGCGCGTATGCCATTTCGGAGGCGATGTCCTGGGGCGCGTCGCTCGACCGCAAACCCAAGCTCGCGCCGAAATTCTACGCCGTCCTGGCCGTCGCCATGGTGCTGGGTGTAGCGCTGGACTACGTGGGTCTGGATGCGGTGAAAATGCTCTTCTGGTCGGCCGTGGCCAATGGAGTGCTCGCGCCGCCGCTGATCGTGCTGGTGGTGCTACTGACCACCGACCGCTCCGTGATGGGCGACCGGGTGAATCCGCCGCTGCTCAAATGGGTGGGATGGCTGGCCGCGGCGGTGATGACTGCGGCCGCCCTGGCGATGTTTCTGGCGGGGTAAAATTGACTCTCTGCCATGTCACGTATTCATACCCCACTCACGCCGGATCTGACGGACTACATCCGCCAGGTCGCGCTACGCGAACCTGAAGTGCTCCGCCGCCAACGGGAAGCCACCGATGCGCATCCGCACGCCTCCATGCAGTCCGCGCCGGAGCAGGGCCAGTTGCTGCACCTGTTAGCACGCCTGGCCGGCGCCAGGAAGACGCTTGAGGTGGGCGTGTTTATGGGCTACAGCTCCACGTGGGTGGCGCTCGGGTTGCCCGAGGGCGGCAAGACTGTCGTCTGCGACCAAAGCGAAGAGTATACGGCGCACGCGCGGCGGCTCTGGCGCGCGGCCGGCGTGGAAGACAAGATCGAATTGCGCCTGGGCCCCGCCCTCGGTACGCTTGACGCGCTGATTGCCGAGGGGAACGGCGGCACCTTCGACTTAGCCTTCATCGATGCCGATAAGGCGAACTACGCGAACTACTTCGACCGCGCGATGGTGCTGGTGCGCCCTGGCGGGCTGATCGCCATCGACAACGTGTTGTGGCACGGCGACGTGACGGACCTAAGCAAGACCGATGCCGACACGGAAGCCATCCGCGCCTTCAACCGCAAGTTGCAGGGTGACGATCGCGTGACGCTGAGCCTGGTGCCGCTGGGCGATGGACTGACATTGGCGTGCAAGCTCTAACCGCTCCCACCATCTTCCCCTGCTACGCGGCGGCCGACCGCGCCATTGCAGAGCGCCTGGCCGCACTCCTGGAACGCGGCGCCGACGTGCGCGTCTTCCTGGACGAAGGGCAAATGCCGGGGGGCGCGGACCTCGCCGAAAAGGCGCGCGAGGGGCGGATGGCGGATATCGTACTGGTGCTCTTCTCGCGGAATTCCATGCCTTCGCGTTGGCCGCGTGCCCGGTGGGAAGACGCGCTGGTGAAGGAACCGGCGGCCGAAGGCGTGCGCATTGCGTTTCTCAGGTGCGGCGATTGCATCCCTCCGCGCGTACTCACCCCCATGTTCGACGCCGCCCGCTTGCGCGACGTGAAGCGCTGGGTGCGCGGCAGCGAGGCCGCCGGGCCAGCCGGGCCAGCCGGGCCACCCGCCGCCGAATTCTCCGCCGATCTGGAAGTGCTCGGCATCGCGATTGCCGACCGCCCCGGCACGGAGACGGTGCCCAGTATAGCGCTGGCCCGCGAATTCGCCCGCGCCTTTGGCGCCGATTTCGACGCGGTGCTCCACCTCGATAGCGCCACTGGCACGCTGGCCGACATGGCGGGAGATCTGGCGTGGCAGGTGGGCCTGCATCTCGAAGGCGAACTTACCGGCAATCTGGAGCACCTGCGCATGTTCTTGGAGGCGCGCCGCTTTTTGGTGGTGCTCGAAGGCGGGGCGCCCGCCGACCTGCTTTTCGGCGGGCGCTGTTCCACGCTGATTTCGACCGGACCCGGCGAGCCGTCCGAGGACGCCCTGCGCCAATTGGCGCGCGCTTTCGATGCCGTGGAGGATTGGACCGAAGCCTGCCGTCTGGCGCGCCAGGCCCGCCGCGTGGCGCACGACCGGTTTCGCCTGGCCGAATGCTTCGAGATCATGACCCAATGGCGGGCCATGGCCGAGGAGCGCGGCGACCGCCCGGTAGTGGATGAGGCCAGCCGCGAACTGGTCTGGATTCTGGACGGGTGGGGCCGCACGGAGGAAGCGCGGCAGTTGGAGCAAACCCGCGCCATGGAGTTCGACCAGCAGTTGCCGTTGTTTTTCGAGTAGAAAAGACACACATCTTATCTATTGAGAACTGATCTTATAATTGGTGCTGTTTGCTCGCCTCTTCACCCAGGGATTCAAGACCTCAACCTGTGCATTCCGGAAGTCGCTCGAGTTGCCACCCCGCCGTTCGAGGCTATGATGAGGAATGCGCCGCGCCGCCCTGCTCTGGCTCCTGTTCCCCCTCGCGGCGTTTGCCTGTAAGTGCCAGTTGACCCTGTCGGTCTGCAACGAGGTAGCGTCCACCGACATTATTTTCGTGGGCGCCGTGGAAGCGATCGAGCCCAGCTTCCTCGACTCTTGGAATGCCGGACAACGCGCCGCGCTTGACCTGCTCAATCGGGAGTCCGCCAGGGCGCAGGCGGACCGCTCTCCCGCCGCCTTCGCCAGACTCCGCGACGCCTACCTCAAAGTCTTCCCCGACCTTCCCGAGGATCATAAGAAGCGCCTCGCCGGCGCCACCTCGCCAGATCAACTCGCCGAACTCTTCTACTGGATTCTGGACCACGGCAAGCGCGTCCGCCTGCGCGTCAAGACCGTCTTCCGCGGCGATCTGGACGACGACAACGATGACGACACCCCGGGCAAGACCGTCGAGGTCTGGACCGCGTTCGGCGATTGTGGCATCGATTTCCAGACCGGCGAAACTTACCTGGTCTATGCCGATGACGACGAAGAGTCCAACATCATGACCACCAGCACCTGCACGCGCACCCGCCGCCTCACCGACGCGGGGGACGATCTCGCCTACCTCTACTTCTACAAGGACTACGCCGATAACGCCGGCCGCCTGGAAGGCTTCGTGACCGCCGACCTGCTCTTTCTCCGCGATCTGGACCCGGCCCACTATACGGGCCGCATCGGCGCCCCCGTCGCCGCCGTGGTGGAACTGAAATGGGGCGACGGGTCCTCCCGCTACGCCCAATCCGATGGCCAGGGCCGCTTCCTCTTCGACGGGCTACCCGCCGGCGATTTCACCGTGAGCGCTTACGCGCCGGGATATCCCGCCGAAACCCGGCTGCTGGCCGGACCCAAGGCGGTCCGCATGGAAAAGCGCGCCTGCGCCACCCAGGTATTGGTAGCGCCCCCCACCGGCGGGCATTTGTAACTCGCACCTCTCCAGCCTTGCCGTTACAATGGGAATATGTCCGACAAACTAACCATCGCGGGGCGCGAGTTCAGCTCGCGGCTCATCGTGGGAACGGGGAAGTACCGCAGTTTTCAAGAGATGATGCGCTGCCACGAGGCGAGCGGCGCCGATATGGTGACGGTGGCCGTGCGCCGCGTCAATCTGACTGACCGCACCAAGGAATCGCTGATCGATTTCATCGATCGAACGAAAATTTTCATTCTGCCGAATACGGCCGCGTGCTACACCGCCGACGACGCGGTGCGTACCGCCATGCTGGGGCGTGAATGCGGCCTCTCCAACTGGGTGAAGTTGGAAGTGATCGGCGACGAAAAGACGCTATTCCCGGATAATTCCGGACTGCTGGAAGCCACCCGGATCCTGGTCAAAGAGGGCTTCGTGGTTCTGCCGTATACCAATGACGACGTGGTCAACGCGCGGCGCCTGATCGATGCGGGCGCTTCCGCCGTGATGCCGCTGGCGGCGCCCATCGGGAGCGGGCTCGGCATACAGAATCCGGTGAATCTGCGCATTTTCCGCGAGATGATCACCGCCGTGCCGATGATTGTGGATGCCGGCGTGGGCACGGCCAGCGATGCGGCAATTGCCATGGAACTGGGCGCCGACGGAGTGCTGATGAATACCGCCATCGCGGCGGCGGTGGATTCCGTGAAGATGGCACGCGCCATGAAACTGGGTGTGGAAGCCGGCCGCCTGGCGTGGGAATCGGGCCGCATGCCGCGAAAGCTGTATGCGTCGGCGAGCAGTCCCCTGGCCGGTGTGGTTGGGTCTTAGGATGGTGGGACGGACGATCGGTTTGTGTCGTCTATAGTGATGGCCTTCGGGCCGCGAAACGTCATGCAAGATGGTGGCACCCAATGTCACTTAGTTTAGGGCACTTTCGCCTGCCAACCTGGGCTCGGATCGAGGGTTGGCAGGCGAAAACGCCTGCCCCATTTACGGCGCCGGGTATTGGAGTGTTTTCCCGAGGGTGTCAGGCAGCCGGACCCGAGCGAGGCGGGAAAGGCAATCGAGGCGATGGTCTGTCCCACCACGTGTTACTATTCCGTTTTGAAATGGGAGGAATTCCGTGAAAGTCTACGAAAGCAAGGATATCCGGAACGTTGGTGTAGTGGGCCACGGCGATTCCGGCAAGACCACGCTCACGGCAGGGTTGCTGTTCACCGCCGGAGCCACCAACCGCCTTCTCCGCGTCGATGAGGGCAACACGATCACCGATTTTGACGAGGAGGAAATCCAGCGCAAAATCACGATCTCAACCGCCATCGCCGTGGCCGAGTGGAAGAAGACCAAGATCAACCTCCTGGATACGCCGGGTTATAACATATTTATTAACGATACGCGCGGCGCCCTGGTGGCTGCCGATGCCGCGATTGTCCTGGTGGACGGCGTGGGCGGCGTGGAAGTGCAGACCGAAAAAGTCTGGGCATTCGCCGAAGAGTTCAAACTGCCGCGCGCCATTGTGGTGAACAAGCTGGATCGCGAGCGCGCCGATTTCCAACGCGCGCTAACCAGCGTCCAGGAAAATTTCGGACGTACCGCGGTACCGATCCACCTTCCCATCGGCACCGAGCGTGAGTTCAAGGGTATTGTCGATCTGATCCGCATGCGGGCCTTCACCTACATCCCGGATGGCGACGGGAAAGGTAAGGAAGGCGACATTCCCGCCGAGTACGCCGACGAGGCGCAGAAGGCGCACGAGGCCCTGGTGGAAATGGTCGCCGAGGGCAACGATGCGTACATGGAAGAGTTCTTCGAGAAGGGCACCCTTCCGGTGGAACATATTCTGGACGGCATGCGCGTGGGGATTCGCGAATTGCGCATTTTCCCGGTGATGTGCGCCGCCGCCAACCGCAATATCGGCAGCGATTTGATACTGGACCTGATCGTCGACGACATGCCGAACCCGACGGAGCGCGGCGAGATCACGGCGCTGGTCAACGGCACTGAGGCGCATCGGCCCATCGCCGAAAGCGACCTCGCCTCCGCCTACGTTTTCAAGACCACCGCCGACCCGTTCGCCGGACGCATCAACTTCTTCCGGGTAGATACCGGCATCATCCGGAACGACTGCAACCTGCAGAACGTGAACAAGAGTTCGCCGGAACGGCTGGCGCACCTGAGTAGCCCGCACGGCAAAATTTTGCAGCCCGTCACCGAACTGCACGCCGGCGATATCGGCGCGGTGGCCAAGCTCAAAGACACGCTAACCGGCGATACGCTGGCCGAAAAGGGCTTCGATATCACCTATCCGCCGGTCAAACTGCCGGAACCCTCCATCGCTTTCGCGATCGAAGCCAAGTCGCGCAACGACGAGGACCGCATGGGCAACGCCGTGCACCGCATCCTGGAAGAGGACCAGTCCCTGCGTTTCTACCGCGACCCGCAGACGCGCGAGTTCCTGCTAGCGGGCACCGGACAGCAGCACGTGGAAATCGTGGTCAGCCGGCTGAAAAAGCGCTACGGTGTGGATGTCGCCCTGAAGGCGCCCAAGATCGCCTACCGGGAGACCATTCGCGGCAAGGCGGATGTCCAGGGCCGCCACAAGAAGCAAACCGGCGGTCACGGGCAGTTCGGCGACTGCTGGGTCAAGATGGAGCCGCTGGCGCGCGGCAGCGGTTTCCAGTTCGCCAATGAGATTTTCGGCGGTTCGATTCCGAAGAACTTCATACCCGCGGTGGAAAAGGGCATGGTGGACGCGGCCGCCAATGGCTACCTGGCCGGCTTCCCCATGGTGGATTTCAAGGTCACGGTCTACGACGGTTCCTACCACGACGTGGATTCCAGCGAACTGGCGTTCAAACTGGCGGCGCGCAAGGCGTTCAAGGCCGCCATGCTGGAAGCCAAGCCGACGCTGCTCGAACCCATCATGAACGCCGAAATTCAGGCGCCGGTGGAGTACGCCGGCGACCTGATGGGCGACCTCAACAGCCGCCGCGGGCGAATCGCCGGCATGGATACCAAGGGAGCCACCCAGTTCATCCGCGCCCAGGTGCCCATGTCGGAAATGTTGAACTACCAAAGCGATTTGACGGCCATGACCCAGGGCCGGGCGAGTTTCACCATGGAGTTCGACCATTACGATTACGTGCCGCAATTGCAGGCGGATAAAGTAGTCGCTGCCGCCAAGGCTGCCAAAATGGGTGAAGAGGAAGAAGAGGAGTAAGGGAAACACTGACACAGCTCCGTGTGCGGATGACACGCGCACGGGGCGCACCCCTACATAAAATAGTTGCGTTTGTTACAATGAGTGGGGTAGCCTACTAGGGTACATACCGGGCTACGGCTCGCGGAGCCAGTTATTTTCTTCGTTTGAGGGGTGGGATGCAAGTTCGAACCTCGGCCTTCTGCACTTTTTCGTTGTTCACGGTAGCGTTAGTAACCTCCGGTTGTGGATACACTCAGCAGTCCAAGTTCCAAATGTCGTTCCTCCCGCCGGCGCCGCACCACGTCGCGGAACTGCCGGAACTGCCTCCCGTTCCACGCAACCTGTACCTGGGGGCGGATATCCCCGCAATTGTCCTATCCAACCCCCAAGCCCTACAGCGCCGCACGCAGGGCGACACCACCATCCAGACCGCCCTACGGCGGTTCCAGGCGGGTAAACGCTATTACCAGGCCGGGGATGTAGACGACGCCCGGCAGGAATTCGACCGCGCCATCGATCTGATGCTGGAAGCTAGCGAGCAGGGCCTGATCGACCGGCAGCAATATGAGCGGCAGTTGGACCAGATGGTGGAAAGCATCCACCGCTATGACTTGGCGGACCTGGGCGCGGCAGTTGCGGTGGACCAGGGGAAGTTCGAAAAAGCTCCGCTGGAAGATATTTTGCAGATGACCTTCCCGGTGGATCCCAAGCTGAAGGACAAGGTGCGGGAACAGGTGGCCGCCACCACTTCCCAATTGCCGCTGTCGGTTAACGACGCGGTGCTGGGATATATCAATTATTTCTCCAACCGCGGCCACAAGACGCTGCTCGCCGGGTTGCAGCGGTCAGGGCGCTACCGGCCCATGATCCGGCGCATTCTGGACGAGGAAGGCATACCGCAGGAGATCATTCACCTGGCGCAGGC